>CAZIVV010000065.1:0-13579 GCA_964542775.1 uncultured Desulfomonile sp. | reverse complement strand
CCTCCCCGGGGCCCTGTTGCATGACGCCGTCATATTTGGCGACGATTTGTTGGAACGCCGTGAATATCCGACCCTTGATTTTGGGCGATTTCCCGTGGACAAGCTTCCTGTTGTTGAGCCCCTGCGCAGACAAAGCTGTGGATAAGACAGTAACGCTTTTGAGTAATGGCCCTGAATTGACACTGCCTGGGGCGGAATGGACTTCGACGGGTAAAGGTCTCTCTTTAAGGCTATTGCCGCAGCCCTCGCATTGAAGCGCATCTGGCGGGTTCTCTAACTTGCAGTTAGGGCATTGCATTGCACACCCCTCCGTGTGGTTGATCCAGGGTAATGCAGAAATCTCCACAATGTCCCAAGAATTCTGCCAGTGATGACAAACAGTCATGAATCAATCGCTGTTGTTCACTGTTCAATGTTTAATGATCAGCAGCACGCATGTCAAGACGTTTATTTCTTTGAGGCAAAACCAGGAACCTTCCATTTCATCGCTCGAGCTGTCAGTTGGTGTTTCCATTTATGTGACCCTTGCGCCCACGGCTCTAAAAAAGAGCTCTGGATCAATAAGTATAACTGTCGTTCAAAAGCCTGATGAGAAGGAAGTGAACAAATACGATTGTCGAATCTGGACAATTGCCTTTTACAACTTCATAAATTGACGCAGTGTGTTCGTAGGTGTCCACGGTTAACGCGTAGATCAGTGGTCAGGCAAAACAGGGGTGTCCATTTTTTTTCGAGCCAGCGTAGTTCCTTTTACACGTCATGGTATGCTAGATTAAGCCTGATCACATCTCCCCGTAAAATCCTCAACCCCGATAATCAGAGCGGGAAATCTATCTTTTCCTGCTAAACTGGCATTAGCGTTCAACGGCCCTTTATTTTCACTTGCCATCCGGACATGAGGAGCTAAATGAGTAGTATTTCAGTAAACGGTTCCAATCATGATGTAGATCCGGCGCCCACAAGTAACCCTTCGAGAAATGGAGAGGCTTCTGAATTAGCGAAGTTTCAAGCCTTTTATGATCTGGCTGTAGCTATGACAGCAAACAGGAACCTTGATCAGAATTTGTCGCTGGTTGTTACAAAGGCCCTGGAATTACTCAAAGGCGACGCATCCTTTATTGCGTTGCTGGACGACGCGGATCAAAGTGTCTATATGCATACCGTCTCCGGAATCAGGACAGAGAGCTTCAAGGACATACGGGTTCCGTATGGCGCTGGGATCGGTGGCAGGATTGCCACTACAGGAAAACCGTACATTGTTGAAGATTATTTTGAAGAGATAGAGCCTCTACTTCATGATGTGGTTCGGCATGAGGGACTTGTTTCAGGTGTAGCCGTTCCCATACAGATCGGTGGTGTGAATCTGGGGGTTTTGTACGTCTTCAACAGGACCAAGACCACTTTCAACAGTTCGCATCTCAACACACTGTCTCTACTCGGCAATCTGGCCGCAGTAGAAATTACCCGTGATCAGACGAGAGCCCAGTTAAGGCAAGCGCGCGATGAACTCGAAAATACGGTTCAAATACGCACAGCCGAATTACATGAGTCGAAGAGGCAACTACGGGTGGAAACCATCCTGCGCCAATCGCTTCAGGAAAAAACAGTAGAATTGAAGCACGCAAACAGGCGCCTGACAATGGAAATTGCAGAACGCAGGAGAGCTGAAGATGCTCTCAAGGAGAGCGAAGATAAACTAAAGAGACTCTATGTTGAATCAGTAAGGGCGCAGGAGCTTTATGGATCACTTCTGAACTCCTGCGCTGACGCCATAGTGGTTTACGACATGGATGGCAAGGTCAGGTATGTCAGTGATTCGTTCACGACCATGTTTGGATGGACATTGGACGAGCTGATTGGAAAACGTATTGATTACGTCCCTGAATCAGAACAAGAATCCACCAGATACAGGATCAGGGAGGTTCTTGAGAAGGGAATCCCGGGCAGCGGTTTTGAAACTAAACGCCTGACCAGGGACGGACGAATTATTGACACCAGTCTTAGCGCATCACGCTATCACGATCACAGAGGAAAGCCGGCCGGCCTGCTGGTTATTCTCAGGGATATTACTGCCCGGAAACAGTCCGAACAGGCGCTTGCCCAATCCGAGAAACAATTGAGACTGCTGTCGGCACAGCTTCTTACCACTCAGGAGAATGAACGAAAACGGGTAGCAAGAGAGTTGCACGACGGCATTGGACAATTACTTACCGCCATAAAGTTCAGATTGGAAAATGTTCAAAGAAACGCTGAACCTAACAAAATGACCACATACGAGTGCCCATTGGCCCCTATAATCAAGGTAATCCAGGATGCAATTGAAGAAGTCAGAAGGATCTCAATGGCGCTGAGGCCATCAATTCTTGACGATCTGGGAATCGTAGCCACAATCAATTGGTTTTGCAGGGAATTCTCAGCTACTTATTCCGGAGTACGCATTGAGAAGAAAATAGACCTCGATGAAAACTTGTCGCCCAAATCCCTCAAAACTGTAATATTCAGGGTTTTGCAGGAAGCTCTCAACAATATTGCCAAGCACAGCGGAGCAAATTTCGTGCGGGTTGAACTGGCAAATGACACCGAACAAATTTACCTGGTTGTTGCGGACAACGGAATTGGTTTCTTAAACGACTCCAGTCAGAATAGCAATAATGGTTTAAGGACATTCGGGATGGCAAGCATGAGGGAACGTGTAGAGTCGCTCGGCGGGATTCTGGATGTAGAATCAGGAATCGGCAAAGGCGCTTCGATCAGGGCGACGTGGGCTCTGAGTGATTTGTCCAGGAGAATACTGGACTAGCGTCCGGCCAACCTCTGCCTCAAATGAGAGAATCTTTTGATGGTCCTGTTGTTCTTCACTGCAATCGCCAGGGCCTTTTTGCTTCCCACGATCACCACAAGCTTCTTGCCTCTGGTGATTGCAGTGTATAGCAGATTCCTCTGAAGCATTATGTAATGCTGGGTCATTATCGGAATGATCACACACGGATATTCCGACCCCTGGGATTTGTGAACCGACACTGCGTAGGCGAGCGCCACCTCATCAAGCTCGCTGTAATCATACTTGACACTACGGCCGTCGAAGCTTATTAAAACCTCCTGATTTTCGATGTCTACCCTGGATATTCTACCGATGTCTCCATTGAAAACATCCTTGTCATAATTGTTCCTGATTTGCATGACCTTGTCGTTGATTCGGTAATTCCTTCCACCACGGATGACCCCATCTTCCCTGGGATTAATCGCCTTCTGCAATTCAGCATTCAGATTGGCAGTCCCGATAAGGCCCCTGTTCATAGGTGTCAATATCTGCACATCATCAACCGGATCAAAACCGAAAGCCCTTTGAATTCTACCGCATGCGAGTTCAAGTATTATCCTGAGAGCGTCCTCTGGTTCATTTTTTTCGATGAAATAAAAGTCGTTCCTCCCGACAACCGACCTGTCCAGATTCGGCATCGACCCTCTGTTCACCAGATGGGCGTTTGTTATTATTGCGCTATCCCTAGCCTGCCTGAATATCTCGTCAAGCATCACAACCGGCGTGGATTCAGATTCTATGACATCTTTGAGCACGTTTCCCGGCCCAACGGATGGTAACTGATTTACGTCACCGACCATGATGAATGTAGCATCTTCCGGAATAGCCTTCAGGAGATGAAACATCAGCGCTGTGTCGATCATGGACGCTTCATCGAGGATCAGCAGATCACAGCCCAGCTGATTCTCCTCATTTTTCTGAAAACCTCCCGAAACGGGGCTGAATTCAAGGAGCCTGTGAATCGTCCTGGCCCCCCTTTCAGTTGCCTCGCTCATTCTCTTTGCGGCCCTGCCAGTCGGAGCGGCAAGTAGGACCCTTACTCCCATTCTCTCGAAAATTGCGAGAATAGCCTTGATGATTGTTGTCTTTCCGGTTCCCGGTCCACCCGTGATGACCATGACCTTGCTGTCCAAGGCAGATCTGACCGCCTCGACCTGCCTGTCCGCCAGAGAAATGGATAGCTGATCCTGGACCCAGTTAATCGCCTTTTCTACATCTATCCTGCGTCTGGAATGCGGCGTTCGCAGTAGTTTTCCCAGCCGTGTCGCAACCCCCTTCTCGCTCACATGAAACTTGAACAGGTAAACCGCCTGTGTTTCCAGATCATCTTCATTCATGATGGTCTCTATCACTATCCGCCTTGTAGCCTCGAGAGTTTTCAAGGCCCTGGCTATGACCTCCTGATTTACTCCGAGCATCTCTACGGACTTCTGGACAAGCAAATCCTGAGGATAATAGACATGACCATCATCTGAAACCTGATGAAGAACGTATATGAGACCGGCCTCAGCTCTAACCTCCGAACTCTTGTCGAATCCGAGGCTCTCCGCGATCTTGTCGGCAGTGACGAATCCGATCCCGAAAATGTCCATGGCAAGGCGATACGGATTCTCCTTAACAACCTCGATTGAATTGTCGCCATACTGTTTGAATATCTTTGTGGCGTATGCGGCGCTTACCCCGTTACCCTGCAGAAAGACCATTACCTCGCGGATGGCCTTCTGATCCGACCATGCCTTCCAGATCATACCAACACGCTTTTGACCGATACCTTCAATTTCCGTCAGACGTTCAGAGGTCCGCTCAATAACATCCAGGGTTTTGACCCCAAAATATTTCACTATCCTCTTGGCCATAACCGGACCGATACCCTTGATCAGCCCGGATCCCAGGTACTTCTCTATCCCGGCCGCTGTGGCTGGAACCATCGTAGTGTACTGAAGAATGCTGAATTGCTCTCCATGGACTGGATGGTTACGCCATTCACCAGTGGCCTTGATCACCTGCCCGGGTGTAGGCGCCAAGAAATTGCCTACCGCTGTCACCAGTTCCCGATAACCGCCCACCTTCAGCCTCAGTATGCTGAAACCGGTCTCTTCATTGTGAAAGGTGATTCGTTCGATCTGGCCTTGGATGCTGGAGGTCATGGATGCTCATTGCAAACAGTTTAAAGATATTTTGCGCGGAATCTCACAGGAATAAAAAATATTTCCATGAATTGCGACATTAACCAAAAGGTTGACTAAAATGAAGTTCTCCCAACAAAAAATCGTAACCTATCTAAAATATGTGTTTTTGAATCATTCCATTCCAAATGAGCTTATTTTTGAGGGGAGGAATTTTTTCATCTGATTCTCTACTCGCAAATAAGCCCCTTCTTTGCGGCAAATGCCGTGATAGCCGAGACACTGTGAAGGTTGAGTTTTTTCATGAGGTTTGAACGGTGTTTTTCTGCAGTCTTTACACTAATACCCATGAAATCGGCTATGTCTTTATTCCTGGCGCCCTCGGCTATCAGTTTGAGCGTTTCTCTTTCTCTGGCAGTCAAAGTATCGTATGCAGATTTGACCTCCGAGCTTTTCTTGCCATGCAAATAGCCGGTTATGATTGTTTCAGAGATTGCAGGGCTAAGATATGGTTTTCCTCTGAGGACTGTTTTTATGGAGATCAGTAATTCGTCAAAAGACGCCTGTTTGAGGACATACCCATGGGCGCCTGCCTGAAGAGTCGTGGATATATACTCATCGTCATTGTGAACAGTCAGAACAAGTATCTTTGTGGATGGACTAATCTTTCTTATTTCCCTGATCGCCTCGAGGCCATGAACCTTTGGCATCGAGAGATCCATAAGTATGATGTCCGGATTGATTGAAGAAACCAGTTTTATCGCTTCTTTTCCATCCTCCGCTTCACCGGCGACAAACAGTTCGCTCTCAGAAGATAAAAGCGCTTTAAGACCTTCGCGCAGTATCCTGTGATCTTCAGCTATTACGATGCTGTACTGTCTAGACATCGGATTACCTGCTCTTCATGTCCGACCGTTAAGTGGCGGAAACTGAAAACAGTTTACCGTCAGTCCACTTCATTTCGGTCATTTTAATCGAAATACTGTTCTAAATTAAGGAAAGTACTGGTTTTATCCCATATCTTTTTTCTGAGTCCTTAACAAAGATAGACTATCTGAAAGGTAGTCCAGGGATTAAAACACCCTGGGACAAGACCCATAATTGTAGCGTCACCGGGATAATACAATATCATGTTAGACACATTAATTGTTGAAGATAACACTACATTCCGCAAATCTCTGGCTGAAATGCTCACAGAGAGATTTAATAATATGCGCGTTAGTGAGGCGTCGAACAGCGTCGAGGCCGAGGACATGATTGCGATGCGCCTGCCTGATCTGATCTTCATGGATGTCAGATTGCCCGGAGAGAGTGGATTGGAACTGACCAGAAGAATCAAGAGTCAGCACAGCAATGTCACTGTGATCATGCTGACTAATTATGATCTTCAGGAATACAGGGAAGCGGCCAGCAAATATGGCGCTGATTATTTCATGCCCAAGGGTTCATCCAGCTGGGAAGAAATAATATCCCTGGTTGAAGAAATTTGCGCCAGGGGGCTGGACCTGACTCGAAATCCTTCTCAGTCCTTTTAGATGAATACAGTCTTTTTAATGTCCAAATACATGCTTTAACCCATTTAGTTTTTTCGCATCACAAGGCAATGTGGTCTTGTTTAGCCTATCAGGATGCAGTGTTCGCTCCGGAAAACTCGTCTTTGCTGACAGAAATACTAAAAGCGACCTAATTGGAGACTGGTTGTGGATATTTTTCTGCAAATAATAGTTAGTGGATTCGCTGCTGGAGGGGTTTATGGCCTGATAGCGCTTGGCTTTGTTCTCATCTATAAAGCAACAAGTGTCCTGAATCTCGCGACAGGGGAATTCATGACGATGGGGGCTTTTGTTTGCCTTACGGTCCTGACCCAGGCGTCAGCGCCCTTCTGGATAGCATTGCCTGCCACGCTCCTGTTTGCTGCGCTACTCGGAGTGATAGTTGAACGGGTTATACTCAGGCCTCTGATTGGAGAGCCTGTAATTGCGGTCATAATGGTGACAATAGGATTAGGCAGCATACTCAAGGGTATAACCCACCTCATCTGGTCCCCCGAATATAGATCGTTTCCACAGATATTCCCACCTCAACCGCTGGACCTGGGGTTCGCCATAGTGCCTTCCGGACTTCTATGGGGTTTCATATTTGCCCTGATATGTACCGCTGTATTCACTTTTATATTCAGGTTTACCCGAACCGGTCTCGCCATGAGAGCCACGGCCGCAAACCAGCAGGCAGCGCTGTCAATGGGAATAAGTGTCAAAGGTGTATTTGCCCTTTCCTGGAGCTTCGCGGCAATAACCGCTGCAGTTGGTGGAATCATTATTGGAAACATTAGTGGAATCAGCATTCACCTTGGTCACATAGGACTGAAGGTGCTGGCCGTAATCATACTGGGCGGATTGGACAGCATCAGTGGCGCAATAATCGGTGGTTTCATAATTGGGATACTGGAAAACCTTGCAGGGGTGTATCTCGATTCGATTGTAGGTGGCGGAGTCAAGGAAGTCGTCCCATTCATCGTTCTCGTAATCATAATGATGATCCGACCATACGGTATGTTTGGAAGACCAATCATAGAAAGAGTCTGATTCATTTTTTACAGATACATGAGGATAATCCATGCGTTGTGGAGACTTCAAAGAGTCTTATCTAAAAGATGAAATAATTTTTCAGACATACTGGGTTAAGTTCTGGCTTTTCATCCTGATCCTGTTTCTTTTGGGATTGCCTTTTTGTGCAAACTCGTACGTGATGTACGTTGCTAATCTGATTGGTTTTGCAATCATTGGCGCCGTAGGCCTCAATCTTCTTACCGGTTTCACGGGACAGATTTCGCTGGGACATGCAGCTTTCATTGGAGTTGGAGGTTATGCGGCAGCGATTCTGGTAACCCGGGTGGGTTTACCTTTCTGGATTGCAATGCCGCTGGCCGGTTTAATCGCTGCAGCGACAGGCATGGTGATCGGGATCCCATCTCTAAGGGTCAAGGGTCTTTATCTGGTAATTGCAACGCTGGCGGCTCAGTTCATTCTGGAATATGTATTCGTTCATTGGGAATCCATGACACATGGAATTCGTGGCATCAACGTTCCGGCTCCACGTCTGGGCGGTTTTGTGTTCGATACGGAACACAAGTTTTATTACCTGACACTGGTGATGGTATTTCTGGCCGTAGGTTTTGCGAGGAATCTTGTAAGGACGAAATGGGGCAGGGCCTTCGTGGCTATAAGAGACAGGGATCTTGCGGCGGAAATCATGGGAATCAACCTGTTTCGCTACAAACTGGTGGCTTTCGGACTCAGTTCTTTTTACGCCGGTATTGCTGGAGCTTTATGGGTTGGTTTCATCAAGGTAGTCACTCCTGAACACTTTCCTTTTTCATTATCGATTCAATATTTGGCTATGGTGATAGTTGGTGGGTTGGGTAGCGTCCTGGGCTCTATTTTTGGCGCAGTGTTCATGACTCTTGTGCCTGAACTTCTTAACATCCTGACAGGCATTGCAAAATCTTCAGTCCCGGGCCTCGAGCATGTTTTCCTGCCCATGAAAGACGTTATCTTCGGCCTGCTTATAGTGTCATTCCTGATATTTGAACCTCATGGTCTGGCTGAAATATGGCATAGGATAAAGAACTTTTTCAACCTGTGGCCTTTCTCTTACTAGCCCTGAACATGACCTGAGATGTCCACCAGCTGTATTTACACGATTATGTTGCCATCAACTCGGATATGATCGGCTACTTTTCAAACCAGAATCTTGACATGAGGTTTGGGATAATTTGGGACCTGATTTTTGGATGAGCCATTTGAGAAGAAAGCTTTAAGGAGGCTGAAATGGGAAAGAGATGCTTGGCGCTTAGCTTTTCATTGTTCCTGGCGCTTGGAGCGCTAGTATGCGGCGCGTGGGCCCAGGACGAAATCAAGGTGGGCGCTGTACAACCGATCACAGGAAGGTTTGCGTTTGCAGGCGTTAATATAAACGCCGGCCTTGAGGACGCTCTCATGATGGCCAACGAAGATGGTGGGATCAATGGTAAAAAGATCAAATACATCATGGAAGATGGCCAGTATCAGCTCGATGTGGGCACGGCCGCTTTCAAAAGAATAATGGCGCGTGACAATCCTCTGGTGATGTATGGCGAGAGCACTGGGCTTGGCAAAGCAATGGCCCCTGAAATCAGGGATCGTTACAAGATACTGTATAGCTCAACGTCATTCTCGAGCGAGTTGGCAGACGCCGCCAACTTTCCATCCATTTTTGTTCCCGGTCCAACATATGCCGATATGTTTGGAATTCTTCTCAAGTATATCGCCAGTGAGAAGCCAGGCGCCAAGGTGGCCTTCTTCTACAGTGACACCGAATTTGGCAAGGATCCCATTCAATTCGGCCGTGAAATGTGCAAGAAGCTTAAGCTGGAGCTGGTGGCTGAAGAAGTTGCCCAGGTTGGGGCTATTGATGTCACTTCACAGGTGTTGGACCTCAAGAGAAAGAATCCTGACTTCGTCATCTTCCAGGGATTTGTTGTTGAACCCGTTATTACCGTGATCAAACAGTGCAGGGATTTCGGTATGAAATGCCAGTTCATGGGAACTTTCTGGGGAGCCTCCAAGATGATTCTCGAAAATCTTGGGCCTCTCGCCGAAGGATACCTGGCAGTCAATCCGTACATGTACTGGTGGAATGATGATGTGCCAATGATCAAGAAGATCAAGGAATACTCAGCCAAGAAATACCCTAATGTAACTTATCGCGACAACTCTTACATGCAGGGATACATGACAGGTCTGATCTTTGTTGAATGCCTCCGCAGAGCCGACAAGGCGGGCCAACTCAACTATGACGGACTGGTAAAAGCCCTTCAGTCACTTAAAGGGTTTGAAACAGGTGGACTTTCAGCTCCTTATACTAACGTAAACAACAAGTTTCCAGTGGCTCGGGTTTGGAAAGCCAACGTACAGAAAAAAATACTCGAACCTGCATCAGACTGGATTACTCTTGAAAAGGAATAATTGGACGATATGGGAGCAACCCTACCCCATCTCCTGGTCGAAAATGCTGAAAAGCTAGGCTCAGAGAAAGCCGCTCTCAGAGAAAAGGAGTTCGGCATCTGGCAGTCCTTCTCATGGCCAGATTACCTGCAAAATGTGAAGGATTTTGCGCTCGGACTCCTTTCTCTTGGAATCAAGGCATCTGAGAAAGTGGCCATTCTGGGAGACAACAGGCCGGAATGGCTATTTGCTGAACTTTCCGCCCAAGCGCTCGGATGCCCGGCTGTCGGAATTTTTCCGGATAGTCATCTCGATCAGGTCAAATACATCCTGGACCATTCTGACGCTGCTTTTCTGGTTGTCGAAGATCAGGAACAAACTGATAAATTTCTTGAGATCAAGGAACACTGTCCTAAAATCAGGCATGTAATTGTTGACGACATGAAAGGAATGAGGCATTACGACGATCCCATTCTCATGTCGTTCTCTGATGTTCAAAAACGGGGAAGAGAATTCGGTTCACTCAATCCTGGTGTATTCGGCGAAAAATTGAAGGAGTTAACGGAGAACACCGTAGCGCTCATCGCATACACTTCGGGGACCACTGGGGTTCCCAAGGGCGCAATGCTGACCCACAGAAACATGATTAAAATGGCGGAGAACTTTGACGAGATAGATCCCGCCTACCCTACTGACAACCAGGTCTCATTCCTTCCCCTGCCTTGGGTCGGGGAACAGATGACATCGGTTTCATGGCATTTACTAAAAGGATTTACGGTCAATTTCCCTGAAAAGCCCGAAACGGTAGCAGAAAATATAAGGGAAATAGGGCCAAACATTCTTTTTGCTCCTCCACGCTTCTGGGAAAAAATGTGCTCCGAGACTCAGGTCAGAATTCAGGATGCCGCCTGGATCAAGAGATTTTCCTACAAAGCCTGTATGCCGGTTGGTTACAGAATGGCAGAACTAAACCTGGCCAACAGGAAGCCGAACCCCTTTCTTTACCTGCTTGACAAGCTCTGTTACCTTCTGGTTTTCAGGTCCTTGAAGAATTACCTGGGACTGGGGAGCCTTCGGAACGTCTACACTGGAGGAGCAGCTTTAGGTCCGGAGATATTTAACCTTTTCCAGGCCCTCGGCGTAAATATCAAACAAATCTACGGCCAGACTGAAACCTCCGGAATTGCGGTTTCTCACCGAAATGGTGAAATAAAACTGTCAACTGTCGGCAAGCCCATTCCCGGCATGCAAATCAGAATTTCTGATTCAGGTGAAATTCTGACCAAAGGCCCCACAGTGTTTGCAGGCTACTACAAGAATAAAGAAGCCACATCAGGGGCTATTGAAGATGGATGGCTCAAGACCGGGGATCAAGGCGTGATTGATGAGGATGGTCATCTGGTAATGATAGACCGCATGAAAGACGTCATGACCTTGACTGACGGAACAAAGTTTTCTCCACAGCTAATAGAGAATAAACTGAAATTCAGCATGTATATATCCGAAGCTGTTGTCGTGGGCCAAAACAGACCTTATGTTGCGGCGATGATCAATATGGACATGGGCAACGTAGGTAAATGGTCAGAAAACCGCAAGATTACTTATACCACATATACGGACCTTTCCCAGAAGCCGGATGTTTATGAACTCATCGCCGGGGAAATAGCCCGAATCAATACGTCCTTGCCAAAACTAGCCCAAATCAGAAAATTCGTGATGCTCCACAAGGAACTGGACGCAGACGATGATGAAATGACAAGAACCCGAAAAATACGGCGATCATTTGTTGAGCAACGTTATAACCAGCTCGTCACCGCCCTCTACGATGTCCATGACACTCTGGAACTGGCCTCTGAAATAAAATACAGGGACGGTAAAGAGTTTCGCATGCAGACGACCGTTAAAATTAAAGAAGTCCCGAATATAACAGACCAGCGAGGCTAACAGTTTCATGACAAGCCTTACCGAAGCCAATACAAAACACGAATTTATGCTTGAAGCTCAGGGTCTCTATCTCAAGTTTGGAGGAGTAAACGTACTCACCGATGTCTCTACAGGAGTCAAACCAAACGAGATCTTCGCCATCATCGGGCCTAACGGAGCGGGAAAGACCTGTCTGTTGAACTGCATCAACAGATTTTATCAGCCGCATCAGGGCAGGATCATCTTCAACGGCACGGATATCACCGCTCTGAAATCCCATCAGATAGCAGCCCTCGGAATAGCCAGGACCTTCCAGAATGTTGAATTGTTCAAGGGAATGACGGTTATCGACAACATCAAATTGGGTAGCCACGTGCATCTTGATACCGGTCTTTTGTCCGCCGGAATTTATTTTGGATCTGCGAGAAAGACCGAGCTTGCCCTGCGAAAAGAGATTGAGGAATCCATAATTGATCTGCTGGAAATTGAACACATAAGAAAAAAAACTGTTGGGACATTGCCGTACGGTCTTCAGAAAAGGGTCGAATTGGCCCGTGCCCTGGCAATGAAACCCAAGGTTCTTCTTATGGACGAGCCGGTAACAGGAATGAACCTCGAAGAAACCGAAGACATGGCCAGATTCATACTGGACATTCATGATGAGTGGGGAGTGACCATTGTGCTGATTGAACATGACATGGGAGTTGTCATGGACATTTCGGACCGTGTCTGTGTTCTGGATTTCGGAGTAAAGATAGCCGAAGGATTCCCTTCTGAAGTGAGGCACAACAAGGAAGTTATCAGCGCGTACCTGGGTGATAAAGATTTAACATATTCAAGACTTGGGGCCTAAAAATAAATGCAGCCTTTGCTAGAAGCCAACAATGTTGAAGTAATATACAATCAGGTAGTCCTTGTCCTGAAAGGACTTTCCCTGAAGGTTCATGAGGGGCAGATTGTAACAGTGCTCGGAAACAATGGCGCTGGCAAGAGCACTACCCTGAAAGCTATATCCGGCTTGCTCAAATCGGAAAATGGTAAAGTCACCGATGGGAGCATCACGTTTCAGGGAGAGCGTATTGACAGGATAGATCCGGAGAAAATAGTCCGTAAAGGTATTTTTCAGGTCATGGAAGGTCGTAAGGCATTTGAAGACCTCACAGTTGAAGAAAACCTTCTTGTTGGGGCTCACACCATCCGTAACCGTAAACAAATCAAAAAGGACCTGGAAATGGTCTACAACTACTTTCCCAGACTTTTGCAACGTCGCAATTTCCTGTCCGGATACATTAGCGGTGGAGAACAGCAAATGATGGTAATCGGCAGGGGATTGATGGCGCATCCCAGGCTGATGCTGCTTGATGAACCTTCAATGGGACTGAGTCCAATACTCGTAGGAGAAATATTCGAAATAATTCAGCGCATTAACAAAGAAGAAAAAGTTACAATTCTGCTTGTGGAACAAAACGCGAGAATGGCGTTAAGTATAGCCGATCATGGATATGTAATGGAAAACGGAAGGATAGTTCTCGATGATGAAGTTGACAAACTTAGAGAAAACGAGGACATAAAAGAATTCTACCTGGGACTTACAGAGAAAGGCAAACAGAAAAGCTACCGCGACGTCAAACATTACAAGCGCCGAAAACGCTGGCTTACCTGATTCTACCCCACCTTTTGGCTTTACCAGGCAATCTTCCGGTTTATGATAGTCTGGAAGACAG
>CAZIVV010000064.1:0-4030 GCA_964542775.1 uncultured Desulfomonile sp. | reverse complement strand
GAGTTCAGACCGTAATTAATTATAACCACTATAAAAACGGCTATCAAAAGGACTCTAAGGAAAAACAGTCCCCTTAGATTCCTACGTGTGGGAACGTCGGAAGCCATGACCCTCTCCTGACTAATAAAAAATAGAAAAATTGCGACACACTAAAATCAATTTAGTCAGGTATGTCAACACAAAAATATCCCGAATTCATGAAGGCCCGGATTGTCTATCGGCCATGCCCTGATTAATTTATCGTTATATTTACACAGATCACCAGAGAGGTTAGAATGTCAGTTTGCGTACCACTGAGAACGGAAATGCTTCCACACAGAATTCCTGTAAAATCTGATTATGCAATTGTTGATTTTCAGGAAGCCAGAAAGCTGGCAGACCAAAAAGCCGGGGAATATTTGGCTGAACCAATGTTGATGGCATGGTACGATTCAAAAGCCGGGAAGTTCAGCCCCAACATAGTTTGTTGCCAGGAGCATAAACCCTCATGGCTGGTTTATGCTGAGACCAGGGGAGGAGAGTTGTCTGTAGATATCAACGATCTTGAGTACGTTTTTGTTTATCGGCGTGGTTGATATCCTTTGTCCGTCCGATACACCGGTTTGACAATCGGGACAACCTGCTCCGCTAATCAACTATTTTTTGGGGTTCACCTTGTGGGAGGCAGCCTTGCCACAGCAGGGTGTTTGTTTTCCGGTCGAATGAAGCCTTTATCCAATTTTCTCCTGTAAACCTGTAAAGGAGCATGGACGCCATGATGATCATTGAGATGGTCATGGCTGTCCAGACGCCCAAAGCGCTGGTTTGCAGGAGGAATATGGCTGTGAGAATCATCGGTATTCTAATCAACCACATTCCTGTGAATATGATGCGCATCGTCCCGAATGTGTCACCGGCTCCCTGGAGCGCCCCGGACAATGTAAAACCTATGGCCATGAATGGCATCCCAAGCATGTTTATGCGCAGATAACGTGTCATTTCAGCATAGACTGAAGCATCATCCGTGATCCAACGAGATATTTCCGGGGCAAAAATGAACATCAGAGAGGCCGGAATGACAATTATCCCCACGCATAGCGTGGCGGTTGCCCGCGCTCCCTTTCTGGCGGAAGCAAGGTCTCCTTCGCCGATTCTGTTTCCAGTGATCACTGCAGCGGCCATGTTGAGCGCAAAAACCGGGAGAAAGATGATCGCCTCTATTCTTACCCCGGCGGTCATGGCGGCCAAGGCTGTTATTTCGCCCTGATTAAGCCTTGCCACCAGAAAGTATACCACCAGGGTCCCGGCGTTCCACGCCATTTGCTGTAACGCGCTGGGGACACCGAGTTTTACCAGGTTCCTGAGGCAGGCGAACATGGGACGTCGAAGACGCGAGAGTTTTATCCCGTAAGGCCCCCTGAATATGTGAAAGATGTTCAATAGCATCCCAAGGGTGGTTCCAAGAGCTGTGGCCCAGGCTATACCGGCGTATCCCAAGGCGGGGATTGGCCCAAGTCCGAAGCCCAGAACAAAGTTGCCGATAACGTTGGAAATGGAGGCCAGACAACTGTTAACCATCGCAACCTTGATTCGGCCCGATGACCGAAGGATTCCACCGGATATTATCATCAGGTAGGTCGGCACAAGCACTAGAGAGAATATTCTTATAAACTTCTCGGCGATTGGCCTTATACCGATTGGCATCCCAGAAACAGTCACAATATCATGAGCGTATACTTGAGCTACAATCGTCAGACTTCCTGAAATCACACAGCCCAAGAACAGGGAATTGGACGAAATGTTGCTTACGCCCTCGACCGATTTTGCTCCATAAGCCTGTGAAACCATGGAAACCGTTCCGACTGAAATAGCGGTAGCCAGAATCATCAGTGTCCAATACAGTTGCCCAACGTATCCCACAGAGGCCAGTACTTCTGTCCCCATGAACCCCGCAACGTATACATCGGCCAAGCCTATGGTGAAATGGAAAAACATGATCAGGATCATGGGCCAGCCCATTGTCCATGATTCTTTGATGAAGGGTGATATTTCTTCCAGAAATTTTCTGAAGCCGGACATCATTGATAGTATCCCCGAATCGCTCTGATTCAATGACAATAATTCACAGGTCGCCCTATTAACATACTTTGAATCACCCAAAAAGACGTTTGATGAAACTTTACAATTTTGTAACAAATTAGTTTGTCTTGAATTTTTTGTGCAACATCCATATATTCATTGGGATTTACTCATGACGCGCAACTGAAACTATAGTTTAGATACTCCACAATAAAAAGAGAATAGCCCCATGCCCAAAAGAACAGATATCAAGTCCATAATGCTTATAGGGTCAGGACCAATAATAATAGGTCAGGCCTGTGAATTCGATTATTCAGGGACACAGGCCTTGAAAGCTCTCAAGGAAGAGGGCTATCGAGTCGTGCTAGTAAACTCGAATCCCGCCACCATAATGACTGATCCGGAATTTGCGGACGCTACTTACATAGAGCCGCTCAAACTGGATGTGCTCGCCGATATAATCGAACGTGAGCGACCGGACGCTCTGCTTCCAACAATTGGTGGTCAAACTGCTCTCAACAGGGCTGTTGAATTGCACGAAGCCGGCATTCTCAAGAAGTTCGGGGTGGAGTTGATAGGAGCGGGGATTGAGGCCATAAACAAAGCGGAAGATCGCGATCTGTTCAAGATTGCCATGCAGAACATAGGGCTGGATCTGCCCCGCAGTGGTTATGCCAGCACGGTGGAAGAATGTTGGAAGATAGCGCGTGAAGTTGGTTTCCCCAATGTCATCCGTCCGTCATTCACACTGGGAGGCACTGGTGGCAGCGTCGCATATACCGAAGACGAATTTGAGGAACTAGCTCGCTGGGGCCTTGAACTTTCACCGGTTACTAGAGTCCTCATTGAAGAATCGGCCCTGGGGTGGAAAGAATTCGAGTTGGAGGTCATGCGGGATACGGCTGACAATGTTGTTATCATCTGCTCCATTGAAAACTTCGACCCTATGGGGGTTCATACAGGGGACTCAATCACGGTGGCTCCTGCTCAAACACTTACAGATAAAGAATATCAGATACTTAGAGATCAGGCGGTAGCAATTATACGTGAAATAGGAGTAGACACAGGCGGTTCAAATATACAATTCGCCGTGCATCCTGACACCGGTCGCGTCATAGTGATCGAGATGAATCCAAGAGTCAGTCGATCTAGCGCGCTGGCCTCCAAAGCTACCGGATTTCCTATTGCAAAGATAGCGGCAAAACTTGCGGTGGGTTACACACTGGATGAAATTTCCAATGACATTACCCTGAAGACTCCAGCGTCTTTTGAACCTACCATTGACTACGTTGTGACCAAAATTCCGAGGTTCACATTCGAGAAGTTCCCCGGAGCCGATGACACTCTGGGGACGCAGATGAAGTCGGTAGGCGAAGTCATGGCCATCGGCAGAACATTTAAAGAGTCACTGCAAAAAGCGATCAGATCATTGGAAACGGATACGTACGGCTTTGAACCGACGGGCCGCGCAGGAATGGACAAAAATGAACTTGTTGCAGGTATCTCCAGACCCACTCCAAAAAGGCTGTGGCAAATAGCGGACGCTTTCCGGTCCGGAGCAACCATAGAGGAAATATATGCTTCATCAGCAATTGATCCCTGGTTTCTGGATCAAATCAGACAGATTATTTTGAAAGAGGACGAGATATCGGATCCTGACTGGATCAAAAACGGACACATAAAGTCGAAACTTCAGAAAGGAAACTCCATGGGGTTTTCGGATGTGAGGCTGGCGTCTCTTACGGGAAGTACGGAAACAGACATCCGCAACCTTCGCCTGGCTCACAATGTGAAACCTGTTTTTAAACGCGTAGACACTTGCGCCGCTGATTTTGAAGCACACACCCCCTATTTGTATTCCAGTTATGAGGACGAGGATGAATCCGCCGTCACAAGGAACAAGAAAATTATGATTTTGGGGGGAGGCCCTAACAGGATAGGGCAGGGCATCGAGTTTGACTACTGTTGCGTT
>CAZIVV010000063.1:0-3844 GCA_964542775.1 uncultured Desulfomonile sp. | reverse complement strand
TCCAGAGCCGGTATCTGCCGGGTGTCAGTCCAGAAATCCGAACTCGGATCAAGCTCCATCTGGCCTATCCACCCAAACACCTGATGAGGATTGGCCGGAGTAATGCTCGAAGCCCTCAACTGTGATATGTAAGGCGCTTCAGTATAATCAAAAACCAGTACGCTACCTATCCTGCCAATGTTAAGGGAATTGGCCTCATCCAGCTTCACCCTCTCACCACGCTCATCCACCGCAAGCCTTATGCACTGCTCAAACGGGTCGACAGCGCAATCGAACGCAACTCCATTACGGTTGAATCCAACATCTCCGCCCGCCGTTCCAAGGAGTGAATCTCCGAATATGCCCCTGGCGTCCATCGCCGCTTCCGACTCGGACGCCCTCTCCGCCGCACGGGTCTTGGCCTGGTAATATTCCAGCCTCGCTATCCGGGCGTCCATTTCGTTTATGGCGTGTTGCGTCTTCCTCTGTATCTCGAGAGTCTGTTTCGTGACATCCGATGGAGAATATGTGTAAGGAGGAATTGCCAGCTGATGTGTCGACATCGGACCTGTCTGGTTGGATGGAGGCAGTGGGTTGATCGCTGGAGCCCCGGCTATCCTGATGAAATGCCCGTCGCTGGTCATGGCGATCTTGTCTATCCTGCCAAGGTAGAACTGGTAGTCTAGGCGAGCCCCATCACCCGGTATGGGCTTGGCCCCCGACGTCCGGAAATCAACGCAATCCCTTAGATGCCAGGTGCCATTGGGCGCATACTCAATCTGCTCATAATCATCGACGTACGATTCCGGTCCGGCGTAGTCGCCATTTGTGATCACCTGCCACGCCTCGAAACTCACAAAATACTTCTGCCCGAGCGTCGGTTGTCCATCTCCTGTCTGGCCCGGAACGCCCGCCGCTGACCAGTCTATCTGGGACGTGCTGTGTCCTAGTCCGTCAGAATTCTTCAACAGCCTGAAACTCGTGTAGTCGGATTCCTGCGTGTCCGCATAGTCCGTGACCTTGAGAACCCGTATTACATTGCTGGCAAAACCACCCGGAGTGTCCGCTCTCTCTCCAGTCAGAGCCTTGTAAGCCGTCCCGCCGTCAAAAACAATGTTGTCCTTGCCGTTGTCCGACGTCTTGGTCAGCTGGGCGTTCTCGATCCGTATGCGCCTGAACTGGACCTTGGAAGCGTTTCTGGCGTATGTGTGCTTGACATACAGGGTGTCCCCGTCTCCCGGCTTGTTACCGCTCAACGCCTTGAAATTCAGCAGGTTATTGCCAGATTTTATGAAATCGTTATTCACTGTGTACTGAAAACGGTTGTCATGACAGTCCGCCAGCCCATTGGGGCCCGTTGACACGCCAATGATGTCCTGAACATTTTCATTGCCCAGTTCATCTATATGCTCTGTTCCATTGTGTGTTATTGACTCGACCTCTTCAGTAATGAACGAGAAACGCGAAGTTGACTTGATAAATGAATCGCCCATCGGGTAAATCCGCTGTCCTGTCTTCACGTAAACGCCCGGATTTATCCCCAGAACGCTGTATGCGTCCTGCGCCACAGCCTCAATCGTGAGATCCTTGCCGTCAATCGCCTGGAGATAGAGCTTCCCGGACGAAGATCCGCCATAAAGCAGGACCCCCGAAGTAGGGTAGGCGTTCACAACATTCTTCACCTGTGTCGCCACCTGCTCAGCGCTCTGTCCGGAACCGGCCAGTGTGATCGTGAACGAATTGCCACTTCCGATCCTGAGTTTTATTTTCAGCCCGTTGACATCGTAGTTCTGTGACCTTGAAGCTATCACCAGTCCGCCCGTGGCAATGTATGATCCGAGAACGGCGCTTTCCCGTGTGTCGGTGTCCCGAGCCTTCGGAATGTCAACAGTCTGAGCCCCGATAGTTTCAAGCTCGGCGCCGGTAACATATGCCTTCCCGGCCAGGATTCTGGCCTTTAGGTTCGCCGGATTGTCAACATCCTGCTCCACCACAAGCGGGAACTTCCTGACCACATAATCTCCCGATGTGTCATACGTCCTGCGCTCCATCATCTTTACCAATTCCGAGCGTTCAGTGACAGTCTGGACCAGTAGTGGAGCGTTATCCACAAACTCACGGACAGGAACCATACCCGGCTCATCAACAACCCATTCAATGCGATACGCAAGCCTGTGCGCCCCATCCTCGCAATATTCGATGTCCAAACCCTCGTCGAGATTCCGCAAATATGGATCATCATTGTCGGTTAGAGCCACCGGCGTTATTCTCAGACCTACTGTCTCCTTGCCCAGACCTTTGAGTGTGGCCTGGCCCCTGGGAACCCGCACATACTGACCATCGATGTAAACCTTTCCGCTGAGAAACCTCCATGTGGTCCCCGAAACCTTCTGCTCGTTACAGCCCTCAATAATGTCACCCTGTTTGTGTATTCTGTCCGCCACATTCTTCAGGTCCCGGTGATGGATCCAGCTCGCGTCCTGAAGCTCCGGCCTCTGAAGCGTCCTTCCCGGTCTCCATAATATCGCCTGCCAGTCCGGCCTGCCTGAGGTGTTTTCAATAGCCGGATATTCCGACCTCGACGCCAGACCTGTGTCATTCAGAATCCACGGCGCCTGGGTGACCTCTCCAATAAGTTCAAACTTCTGGCTGATCTCCCGGTATTTGAAATACCTGACGGCCTTCACACCCTTGGGAACATCTGTGACCTTCAGTTCAACAAAATTCGCTCCATCAAGAGATTCCACACAGTTGGCTACAGACACCGTTTCACTGCCTGTCGTCTCTCCAACCAGTGTCCGGAACGAACTGCGGTATCTATGTGTGTGAACAGATATCTCGCCCCTGTTTGTGGCAAGCGTTACCGGAGGGTCGAAATTGTCATGCGCCCTCAGCATGTATTCATGCATCTTCTGGTCCAGGAATCCCATTTTCCCCCCTATGCGCTCTTTTAACGGAACTCAAGCATGACTTCGACTACCTCGAGTCTGGTGTTGGCCATTACGGTGACAATGTCGTGAGCAATGAATTCAAGCAAACCCTCACTTGTCACATTGGACGGAGCCAGCCACGAATCGCCGTCGTGGCCTTCGGCAGGGATGAGGTTCGAAAAAACAGCGATCTGCCTGAAATCATTATAAGGCTGGCCCGCCGTCGGATCAAACCTGGCAAAAATGTACATGAACCTTGCGTTCTCTTCTATGGCGTTTGAATCATTGACAAAAGCATATTTTGTCCCAAGATGTGTTATGTCCTCTCCGCTCGACACAATCTTGCAAAGTGACACGTTGGTTGGCTTGACGTAGATGACAGGCTCTTCTAGCAGCGCTGAACCCGGCTGAGCCTCCGGCGGCGCCTCCTCATTCTCCCACGGAGAAGTCTTGCCAATAGCCACCCAGTAAACGGAATTCTGTTTATGCAGAAGGGCTCGGCGTGCTCTGCCCATGTATGTCGTGACACCCATTAGATGTTCCCCCCTTGATTGCGCTGTAGATGTCCTTCCAGCTCTAATCCCCCATCAATAAAAAGATATGTGGAAATCTGAAGGCAAGCCTGCGCCGACGCCTCTTCCTCTGTCAGGTAGTTTTGCGTATGGCCCGTGTTTGCCGGAAAATCGATATTTGCGGGCAGGTTGCTGTCTGTCGTCAGTAAGCCCTGTAACACGCTCCCATTTTGCGCATAGCTGATGCGCCAGAACTCTTCAGAAGGCGCCCGATCACAGGAATTGTCAAACGACAGTATCTCCGACAGGGTCCTGCTCACCGCCAAGCCGGCCATTCCTGATATGGGAACAACACTGGAATGCAACAAGCCGGTAATCATTTCCAGTTTGTCTCCAACCCAATGAACCGTCTTTCTGGCTTGA
>CAZIVV010000062.1:0-11356 GCA_964542775.1 uncultured Desulfomonile sp. | reverse complement strand
ATGATGAGGAACTCGTCCGGGGCATGGTAGCTGAACGTCTGAAAATCCTTGGATATTCGGTCATACCAGCGAATGACGGAAAACAGGCTGTTGACATCTATCGGGATCGATCAACCGAGATTGACCTCGTCATGCTAGATTTCATGATGCCGGTGATGAATGGAGTCGAGGCTTTCAATGAACTTCTCGCTATCAACCCTGACGTTAAGGTAATACTATGCACCGGTTACTCGGAAGATGCAGTTGCGAAAATGTTCAACTACAAGCGACCTGCCGGCATTCTCCTCAAACCCTATAAATTGCATGACATGAAGCATGAACTGGAGCGGTTACTGTCTGAAAAAAGTTTATAAATTGCGCCCAACAGGTTTTTTAGATGCCAGGGGTTTTTCCCTGAAAATGAGTGACTGCAAACAGAGATTCTTCGGGTAGGATGACAGAGACGACGTCCCCAGGCGATACTGGCGTGTCCCGGATCGTGGACCTCAGGACACACGACTCGATCAACCTGGATGAGTTGGCGACCGAAACCATCAGAGTGAATAAGGCCCCCGTCACGAAAGTGTCCTTTATAGTTCCCCTGATCAAGTTGGTTGTATGTGTCCCGGGATCTGATGACATAACAACTTTCACGTCTTCCGAACGTATACCCACATAAAACGGCGGACTACCCGCGTGAATCGGACAGTTTTTATCTGAACGGACTGTTAGTGTCGTATTGAGGTCTTTGCATGAGGCCACTATCGATTTGTCATTCATCGCTACCGCTGTTGAGGCAAAAAGATTTCTGATTCCCAGAAATTCAGCCACTTCAAGATCCGCCGGCCGCTCATAAACAGTTTCTTTTGGACCCTGCTGCCGGAGCTTGCCGTCAAGAACAATGCTTATGCTATCGGCCAGGAAGAATGCCTCATCCAGGTCATGGGTCACTGTCAGTATGCCCAGATCATAATGGGTTTGCAGCATTTTCAGCACTGGCCACAGCTGCCGCTTCAAACTCTCATGTAAAGCTGAAAGCGGCTCGTCCAGCGCCAGATAACGGGACCCCGACGCGACGGCCCTGGCCAGCGCAATCCGTTGTCGCTCACCTCCACTGAGGTTCCTGATGGAACGGTCCCAGAGAGGTTGAATTCCAAGGTGCTCCACCAGCTCTTCCACCATGTCGTTGCGGTGGGAGTTTTTCCGGCCTTTCATTCTTACAGGATAGTAAATGTTCTCGCGAACCGTCATGTGCGGGAACAGGGCCAGATCCTGGGGGACATAGGACAGTTTCCTCTTTTCAACCGGAAGATGTGTTATCTCCTCCCCGTCCAGGAATATCCTGCCGGATTCAGGTTTCCTCAAACCGGTCACCGATTCCAGGAAAAGGCTCTTTCCGCTTCCCGTAGGCCCAACTATTACGTGACATGACGAAGACGCAACTGTAACCGAAATATCATCCAGCGAAAAGTTGCCAGCTCTTACGCACAGCTTACGCGCCTCAAGCATAGGATGATCCGTGGGATATCAAACGGACGATATAAAGAATGCCAAGCCCTATGGATACCAGGATCATGATCAGAATTACCGTTCCTTCAATTTCCGCGCTTGAAAGCCTCATGAATATTGCTATCGGTAAGGTCTCTGTCTTCATGGCCATCGACCCGGCAATGGTTATCGTAGCTCCAAACTCACCAAGCGCTTTCGCCCATGAAAGTATGGCCGCCGAATAAATGCCTCTTTTGCTCAGTGGTAATGTTATCGTCAGGAAAGCCCGACCCGGAGATGCGCCCAGAGTCCTCGCCACCGCCTCATACCGAACTGGTATTTCATCCATGGCCGCCTTGATCAGTCTGGTCGATACTCCGCATATCGTGACGAACTGCGCCAGAATGATCCCGTAAAATGTGAATACGAACTGTGGGCCGTGTTCCTGAATCCATAACCCAACAGGATTGTTAAAGAAGATCAATAGCATGGCCCCTAGCGCCGCCGGGGAAACTATCATCGGTAGTTCCAGCATAGTGTCAACGAACCTTTTGCCGGGGAATTCAAACCGCGACAACGCAAACGCCGCCGGGATCGCTATAACCATCGCAAGAATCGAGCTTATAGTAGCTGAGAAAATACTTATACGCACCGAAAACAGCGTCCGCTCCGACATCACGGTCTTCAGCAGCGTTTCACCACTAAAGAAATACAGAAGTGACAGGATCAGAACTCCATAGAGCATGAAGGTTGCGAATGAAAAGGCAATAGTCAGTCTTCTCAAGGTCATGTCTTATCACGGGCTCCCGCTCAGTCCTGAGTCGATCAGGCTAAACCGGTTGATCAACAAATGGGTCATTCGGCCCGGTCACTCAAAACACACAGGTCACTTTGTCGAGTTTGAGTGCAGTTCACCGTAATACCGAGGTTCGAATTACGGGTGGGGTTTTAATAAGCCGTTGCATTCCCAGCTATTTTTTGATCCAGTCCTGTGGAACGGAATACTCTCCGCCAACAGGTTTTTTCTCGCCTATCCACTCTGACGCCTCATCAGCGCTCATGAAGTACTGATACTTGCTGAATATCTTCCTGCCCTCATCAGACATCAAAAAATCGATGAACTTTTGGGCCAGCTCACGATTGCCGGTGAAACTCGAGACCGCTATAGGGATGTAGCCAATCCGGATGATCTCGGATTTGTCCAGCGCTATTGTGTCGATGCGCTCCGGATCCCAGTAATGGAACACTCGCCAGCCCACCACAGCGTCTGCCGACTTCAACGAAATCGCCGTTGCCGTCTTTTCACAGCTCTCCGTGTAGTTGATGAGGTTCTTCCTGAACGCTTCTTTTTCCTGAGGACTGAATGACGATTCAATGATCTCAATCGCGTATGCGCCAACACATACTCCCTCGGGATTTGCTATGGCAAGCTTCACATCCGGTCGAAGCAGATCCCTGAGCGTCCTGATGTTCCTGGGATTTCCCTTTTGAACATTTATGGCAGGAACCAGATACACTATCTTCTTTTCAGTTTCGGGGAATACTACCCCCTTATTTTTGGCCAGCTCCATGTAATCCGAGGACCCGGGGAAATAAATGTCGCCCTTCTTGCCGAGCATCATCTGGGACAGCACATAGCCCGATCCTCCAAAAATAACGTCTACCTTTACTCCCGTCTTCGCCTCGAAAGCCTTCGCAGCGTCCTCTGTCGGTGGCTTGCTCGCCGCTCCGGCAAAAATCAATAGACTCCCCGATCCGTAGCAATGACCAAAATGACCGCCAAAAGCCAGAATTACAATTACGAATAAAGATGTGACTGCCGATAATAATCCTTTTTTCATCGTTCCAATCCCTTCCCCTCTAGCGAGAAATCATCCGTCAACCCAGCATCGACTCCAGCTCCACCAAGTTCCCGTATGTGTTTTGAACACGTTTGCTTTATCCACCGAATCGAAGCCTCAACCTGGTTTAACCTGTAACTTAGCGCCAAACCACCGATGCCGTCAGGCTCATCCCTCATGCCCAGCCGCAGACGCTCCGCCTTCGCCTCGCAAACCTCAAGTTGAGCCAAAAGAAGGGCCCGCAGATGATCGCCCCCTGACCGCAAAGCAAAAAACACCTTCCCAAGCAACTCTATCCGCATGTGCTTTATCTTCGGGTCCTGAAACTTCATCCAGCCACTGAACGCCGACTGCCCGCTTTCAGTAAGAGTGAATACCTTCCTGGCCGGCGCTTTGTCCTGGTCAACCTTCAGAACCTCCAGGAGGCCATCGCGCTCCAGCTTGTCAAGAATCGCGTAAATCCGACCCTTCTTCAGTTTCCAGATCGAATTCAGCTCCGTCTGGATAATCTTTACTATCTCATAGCCATGAGTGGGATGGATCGCGACAACACCCAATACTATGTAGTCTGCAGGGTTACGGGGATGATGACGCAAATGCTCTGATCGAACAGTAGTCATGATGTGACTATTCATAGTATGACTAGATCAAAAAGTCAACTGAAATTCGCCAGTATACGTCAACTCAGTGGTTCAGCGCTTCGGAGTCAACGTTAACGAAAGTGTAAAATGTTAAGAACATTAAGGTGTTATCCCGACAATCGTCGATCATCTCCGTTAGCGTCGACCCACGCTCCGGCTCTTTCATGATGAACCCGGGACTCAGGTACACGCACGATCATCGTTATGGCTCAGGATCAGCATCATCAAATATCATCTCAGTGATGTGCCTGGGATGTGTGGTCAAGTTGTGGTATCCCTGCGCCACAACACACAGTGAAAACGTTTTGGTAATGGGTAAATCGGGTATAGGTGGCATGATTGTCCCTCAGTCCGATTATATTTAGAGACATGACCCGTCCAGTAGTATTTGATCGAGAGTCAGAGCCAGCTGATGAGATTGAAGTTATGCTCAGGCGCTTAGAGATGTTTTGACATATTTCTGATGACAGGCCTACGCTAATCCTGAACAATATAATTTAGTCGGTTATAAACAAAACAATTTAAAAATCATAGATGGGGCTGTGAAAAGTGAATGACTTACCTAACGATTATGATTCTTTTTGAAACAATGGCAAGCACAGAATTTTCCACTGTCCGATGACATCGGGGTCATTCAACCGAGTCTTAGCTGTGATTTAAATTTTTACATTGAAAAATCATAAACTTGGATAGAGTCAGGAGCAGATTAAGCGAGCTCTTGGATATATTTCCAAGGAACCACTCGGATCTTTTGTCGCAGAAAAAGAGCGTAACCCTAAGGCGCCGTCTTTCGTGACCTGATCGTGGGGATACTCCCAGATTCAGGCGGTAAGGCAAGGGCATCCGTAGCGCTGGCAGAGATAGAAAACAGATTTGGCGACTCATTTACCAAGGGCCATCTTGAATTTGAGCCCCACGGCACAACACTGACCTGGTGGAAAACGACCCAATGGGAGCCGAACGGACTAGTTCTGAATAGGATAATGAAAAGTGACTCGCCTAATGGCATGGGGGAATTGCTGAAGAAATAGAAGGCCATTAAAGGAACTTTTATCAAGGCGCAGCAAAAAATGGAAGTCAGATTTTAGATCGACTGCCAGTCTGCTATTTTCCTATCTTGACTCCCAAAGCTCTCATGTGGTGCTTGAGTGATTCGCGCGTGATTCCCAGACTAGACGCCGCCACGGTCACACTTCCGTTACTTTGATTCAAAGCCTTCTGAATGAGTTCGCGTTTGATCTGTTCAAGCACCTCTGGCATGGAACCTCTGGGGATTTCTTCTATCAAATTACCTGATTCCTGTATTCTTGTGCTGGAGCTATGGTGTTTGGGGTTCAGAGAGATGTGCTTGAGACCTATAGCCTGTCCAGCGCTCAGTATCAAGGCTCTTTCAAGAATGTTTCTGAGCTCCCTGACGTTGCCAGGCCACTCGTAAGTCTTCATCAACTCGAGAACATCGGGATCGATAGCCGGAATCGCTGGAAGACCCATCTTCTCGACAAGGTGAACAACAAGGTCATTGATCAGGATAGGCATGTCGTCTGTCCTGTCTCTGAGAGAGGGAACCGTGATGGTAAAGACATTTAGTCGGTAATACAGATCCCTTCTGAATTTTCCTGAATCAACGTCGGCTTCGAGGTCTCTATTGGTAGCTGCGACTATCCGTACATCAACAGTTATAAATTTTTCTCCACCAACCCTGGTAAAGGATTTGGAATCCAGAAAAGTTAGCAGCTTTGCCTGTAGCTGAGGCGCTAGTTCTCCGACTTCGTTCAGTAAGAGCGTCCCTCCTTCCGCCAATTCTACTAGCCCCTTTTTGCGTGCTCTGGCCCCAGTAAACGAGCCAGATTCATGTCCAAAAAGTTCCGATTCAGCTAGCTCAGTGCTCAAGGCTGCACAGTTGACATTGAAAAAAGGACCACTTGCCCTACGTGAGTTGTCGTGAAGTTGACGCGCCAGGTAGTCCTTTCCACTGCCATTTTCTCCCAGTAAAAGGACGATGGAGTCTGTTTTTGCCGCAAGTAGTGTTTCCTCCAGCGTATGGCGCATTGCTTTGGACACATACCGGGAGGCGTCGGGCTGAGGTTTGTTGGATATTCTTTTTAGGTCCGTAATATCTCTAGCGATTCCACAAAGACCAACTATTGTGCTTGCCCCGCTGTTCAGCGGGAATCTGATCAAGCTGATGTTGCGTTTGGTTCCACCCCAACTCACGCTATGCTCAGATTCTATTATTTGTCCCTTCAGAACTCTGACTTCCTGGTCTCTTATTCCATCAGAGAGCCCCATTCCGAATATCTCATCATCGGTTTTTCCAAGGACTGAATTCGCCGTCATGTTCATCAGTTTCAACATGGCCGGATTGACATGAGTGTATCTGTGTGTGGTGTCCTTGACGAAAATACAGTCTCCTGCAGCCTCGAAGATTGTTCTGCACAGCTCCTCACTCCTGTGTAGCTCAGCTGTACGTTTTTCGACAAATGCTTCCAGTTGGCTGGCGTGATTTTTTATTTGATCGTGGGCCTCTTTGATCCGAAGTATGCTCGATATTCTGACCCTGAGTTCGGTTTTGTCCAATGGTTTGGAAATGAAATCATTTGCTCCAGCCTCAACAGCCTTTATCCTCTCTTCCTTGGAGTCCAGAACTGTGGCGATGATTATAGGCAGATCCACATGCTCGGGAATTGATCGAATGTGTTTGCATAGTTCAAGACCGGTCATTCCAGGCATCAAAACGTCCAGAACAGCCACATCTATTGTGTCGTCCAGTTTTTCCAAAGCCTCCGCCGGGTTCGACGCCGTTATACAAACGTAACCGAAAGAATCCAGTAAACCCGTAAACAGTGCAAGATTTCTAGCTTCATCATCGACGACCAGTATACGCTTAGGGGGATTTGAGAGTTTGTCCATGAATTCCTCATCACAGAGGGCAGCTCAAACAGCCATTAACAAACTATTTCAGAATCATTATGAGCGCTAAGGTAAAACTTGAAGTAAAAAGTAAGCCACTGATGGGCCGGAGTTAGCGCGGAACACCACTGTTTCGAAAAAGCTCCCTGCGGCGAAAAGTCTTTAACTTGTTATGATAGCCTGTTCTATGCATTCATTTGACAGATACCATGTTGAAATAAATGGTAAGTTTCAACAGATGAAAGGTAAATTATGTCTGCTGTTAAGTCAACATTTTGTTTGAAGAATTTATCACGTCTGGTGGCGTTCATGATGACCTGCGATGTATGAAAGAGGCAGTAAAACCAAACATATATGGCTCAAAAGCAGCAGGGCTCTGATCTGTTTGTTTTTCCTTGATCGTAATAACTTGCGAGCCGTCAAGGATATCTCCATGTCATAATAAATCAGAATCTGGCAATTAACACTGAACGAAAAGTGGCGCTACTGCCTGTCAATCGTGTCAGTTAAAAAGCATTGGTCTAATTTGGCCACGCCTGACCTGATTGGGCGTATTCCAGATTGGACAAAACAACGTCAAATGTTGATGTAAGCGCTCTAATCCATTAATCTCAAAGGCAAGATGCGCACAAAAATTCCAGTCCTGAAGGAGGAGCGAGTCACTACTCAAACTAATGAATCATAAGATATTCAAGATATTACTTAATTGTTATCCACCATATTGGGGTTCGGGAATCATGGTCAAAAGTGTTTCTCCCGATTTCAGGGAAGTGGTGGTCGAGATGAAAAAAAGGTTTTATAACCGAAACTATGTTGACACCCATTTCGGTGGTTCGCTATATGCCATGGTTGATCCTTTTTACATGCTGATGTTGATCCAGATTCTGGGCAAGGATTATGTGGTCTGGGACAAATCTGCAAATATTGAATTCATAAGACCGGGGAAAGGTCTTGTCAGCGCAAAGTTTGTGATTTCCGATGAGTTGATATCTGAAATAAAACGAAACACCGCCAGTGGCGACAAGTATCTGCCAGTTTTGACCGTGGATATTGTTGATGAAAAGGGCGGTTTAGTTTGTGAGGTGACAAAGACTCTCTACATCAGAAAAAAAACTTGAGGAGTCGATTTTCCCAGATAACTCATGTGGTTTGATGGACGTTTGGACAGATAGCGTTGCTGGAGCAACGCAACGGAGTTGGCCCTCCGACATGCAGTCTTTCAGGCCTGAAACCGACAACATGATTCAAAAACCTTTTTGATTTTAATGATGGCGTAAGGCAGATATATAATATTGTGGGCGTGACACGAACCGCATCACGCCCTGGAACCTTTAAAATTTTACTTTGAGGGGACATAAGGCAGGAGTTTTGGGTCAAGATCGTATGTCCAGGGGGCCTTCGAATTTTTCCATCCATTGACCACCCTTTTCCCGTGATTAGGGTTAGATGGATCGTTGAGCTTGTCTCCCTCAAAACCATCTGTAATATTGTAAACATTAGTGAAACCGGCTTTGATGAGAAGCTCGGAGCAGGCTGCGCTTCTGTGGCCAGAGCGACACATTATCATTAACTTGTCACCGGGCTTGTATCTTTTCTGTAATTCGGAGATAAAATCAGGGTTTTTTTCGAGTATTACGTCTTTCTTCTCAGGATCAAATTTTCCTGTCCATAGCATCGATGGAATATTTACGGCCATCGGGGCATGACCAACATAAACGTATTCCTGAGGTGTCCTGCAATCAACGATGAAAACTTTGTCCGGGGAAGCTTTCCATGCGTCGTAAGCCTCCATCGCCGAGACGTATTTTCCGAGGCTTGTGTGTTTCTTCTTGTCTTCGGGCGCCACACCCTCCGCAAAGGCAACGCTTACCAGAGCCACAGTCAAAAGCACTGCGAGTATGCCAACGATTCTGCTAGCTTTCACTGAATATTCCTCCTGACGTTGTGCTATTTTTGAATCAAAAACCTTTTATGAAGATCTTTGCTAATCAACTGCATGGTATAGTACTTTGGACTTTATTTCAAATAATAAACTTTCCTGAAATATCATTTTATGGCCGTGGAAACAGGCATTGGGGTGAGTGTTCCCACCCTTTTTGGATGACCGGGGGACATTTAAGGGATTTTTTGTCACGGGCGCCAGTCATAAACGGGATCCTGATGATTCTAAATATTTGATCAGGTGTCAGTTCAGAATATAGAGCCCAAACTCATGTTTGACCATATTTTCAGGATCTATGGATTTGACTGAATCGATCTATGTGAAATGATGCGATTGTGTTATTTTTAGCCCTAAAGAGCAATGGGATGCCCAACGACTTAATCAGCACAATCAGGAGACGGCATGGTTAATCAAGAACAGGTGTCAATAGAGGGTCTTTTGAGGAAGGTCAAGGGATTACCTAACATTTCCAGGGCTGGGATGATACTCTGCCACAATGGAATAGTGAGGGATTTCTCGAGAACAGGAGAAAGGAAAGTTCAGCGCTTGCGAGTAGAGGTCGATCAGAATCAAGTCAATGCGGTTAGGTTGTGGGCCATCAGTCAGCCTGGAATAGTAGGAGTAGAAATTGAGGCGATGGAGGGAACCTTTAATGTAGGTGACGATCTACTCTACGTTGTTCTGGCAGGGGACATAAGGGAAAATGTTTTTTCCGTGATGAGAGAACTGATCGAGAAAATAAAGAAAACATGTGTCAACAAGACGGAGTTCTGTGATTAGCGAACTTCGTCAGATGTCATGATGTTAAAGGTCTGTTTCGTCTTGACCCGTAAATCAGGGCATACACTTTAGTCATTTCAGCGCCCAGAAAGAATATCTGTGAAAGGTAATAGACCCACATGAGAAAAATGACCAGGGAACCGGCAGCCCCGTAAATGGTTCGAAATTCGCTCACACTGAAATGATAGCTCAGAGCAGATTTTCCTACCAGAAAAAGGCCTGAAACCACAATAACAGATAGCCAGACGTCCTGCCATTCTACGCGCCTGAGAGGGATAAGCTTGTATGCCAAGGCAAGCACGATGGGAATTATAGCGAAAGAAACGACCGAATTCACATTCCCGATAAACCATGGTTGAGCCATGTTGAATTCAGAAAGCAATGACTGAATCCCGGAAAGTATCGAACTGGCTATGATTGACGCGATGAGCGCTACCCCTATGGCAACCACCAATACAAACGAAATGGAACGTATGTAGAGGTACCGCAATATTCCCGAACCCTTGTCTGGCCTGACCTGCCATATGCTGTTCATTGAACTCTGCAGTTCCGAAAAAACCATCATGGCTGCTATCAGCGATGTCACGGCGCCGAAGATCGACAAACCAGATCCGAGGTACTTTCCTCTGGAACTCTGGAGAAGATCAAAAACATACTCAGCTTCAGCCCTACCTACGAGTCTGGACAACTGCGTAATTAATTCACCCTGCGCAGCGGAACTGCCTGCTATGGTTTCGGCCAGACCCAACCCTATCAATAACGATGGAGCAAGGGAAAAAATAGTGTAAAAGGCCAAGGCTGCCGCCATCCTTGAAACATGGTCATCCAGCCAGCCACGAGTGACGCATTTGATAAATGACCACATTTTGTTCAACGAACCCTGCATCTGTTCCTCCTTCAGCTAGTTTCTCAATAGTTCCAGCCTCATTGTCCGTCGTGGTTACGCCCACTAGCGGTTCTGCCAATCGGATGACGCTTGATCTGATCATGCGTCCTCGTCCAGATAACGCGCCAGTTCAGACCATGAATACGTGGACGAACCGGACAATGTGATAAATTTTTTCACTGATATTCATCTGAATTAAGTTTGTGTGAGAAAAAAAGTATCATGTAGCGATTTAATTAGTAATCATAACGGATTGATTATTGATGATTATTATTGCGCCAGACTGCCCAGGATGTCTGGCGTGAAATATGCACCGATTGTGTCTCATTATATCAGTTTGAGAGGTTTTGTAATGAACCTGTCACAAAATGGTGTCATGGATTCGGATCTGGAGATCATGATCATGGCGGAGATGGGGGTTAACGGAAAGATACTGGTTCGAAGCCTGGACAAGATTCACGCCAGAACCGGTGTCAACTATTCCACTATTTCAAAGATCGCCGATAAGATTCAGAAACAAAAAAAGCTTTAGCTTATTTTTTGCTTTCATAGCAAGTGGCGCTGTTTACCCTGGTGAAAATGTAAACGCGCCATCCTGTTTCCTCAACTGTGTTTGACTATCCTTTAAAAAGAGGCGGATTATAAGCGCTTATAATTGTGAACACGAACTGTTACCAGGCGTTCGTCATCTGGTAGGATTGGCCACTAGGCTATCAGAACAAACACATCGTTGAAACTCGGTTTGTCCGAAAGAATTTCCCACTTTGAGCTTGACAACCACAGTCAATTCATTTAAAAGAAGGGTTCGACGCGGGAATAACTCAGTGGTAGAGTGCAACCTTGCCAAGGTTGAAGTCGCGGGTTCAAATCCCGTTTCCCGCTCCACTAA
>CAZIVV010000061.1:0-3742 GCA_964542775.1 uncultured Desulfomonile sp. | reverse complement strand
TTGTCATAAACTATGTTGGCGTCTCTGTCTGTAATCACAAGACGGTTGCCAGGGTCGATGTGAACAACCTTTTCTCCAGCCTTAATGTCTATTCTGTTCTTTCGATAGAAATTGGGGCCCCTTATTATCAGGCGATCCGCTTCTATGCGGCCTTCCAGTAGCAAACTGATCATGGGCCTGGAATACGGGGGAAAAGCCTCCGCCGCTATGATCGTTATTTCATCTTCAGGACGGAGAAATCTTATTGTTTCGGCGGCGTTTATCCCAGCTATTCCATTTCCAATTATGACATGGCGAGCCATTTTCGAGTCCTTAGGGTAATATCCTGCCTGGTTATGGAAAGTTCAGAAGGCGCAAGAAACTGTTTTCAAGACACCTTCGTATAGATGGCTTTGATTCGGGTTAGTGAAAGAGCACAGGGTCCCCGATGTGCGACTAGCAAGGATGCATTTATAATCGCTTAATATCAACTTTGTTGTAAGGATGGTATGCCACATTTCCATCCCTATCAATCCGGAACACATACCCTGCCCTGTCTTTTTTGTTCTTAAATTCCCGAGCCTGGAACAATTTTTTTAGAAGCGAGGGAATCAGGCTCATTTCAGAGTCCTCAAGTTTAATACACACTATACAGACCTGCTTACCGGAATGAGTCTTTTTCCAGAAATCTCCGGAATTGATTGTCACAAATGCAGGCCGTTTATTAGTTGCCGTCAGGAGCTGCGGAATGACTTCGTCCTTGATTGTTGTGTCAGGACGCAGGTCAGCCACAAATACAATCCTGCCCCTGTACCATTTTCGTATTTCATTAATTAATAGAGGATTCAGTTGCTCGTCTAAAACTATCAAGCTGCGGCACGTTTTAAGGGTTTGCTTTTGGTACCTGATTTCCGGGAGAGTTCCAGGGCCTCCAGGATGGCTGCTTTTGATACCTTGTTTCGGTAGCTCTCTATTATGGTATCAATGCCTTCTCCTGCTTCTAGCCTGTTGATAGCCCCTGATACCGGGATTCTCGTATATTTGAAGGTAGGCCTGCCTCCACAGACACCTCGGGCTTTTACTACATACTCACCCAAGGGAGTATAAACATAGGGCTCACCACCAACTATCTCTGTAATCCTTGGCATTTTTTCACCGCCTCAGTATAATGATTCCTACAGAATCAGTTTCCTGTCAATAGAATTAGTTCATTTTAAAACATACCCTCCACCATCAACGGACAAATCGAGCGAATAACATTCCATGACGAGGCGAATGGTTTCAGCATTCTCAAGGTGAAGGTCCGTGGTCAGAAGGGGTTGGTCAGGGCCAAGAGGATTGTGAAGTGTTTCCGAGAGAAAACTCTGGATATAATCGAGAAGACCTGTGATCGGCTCACGGAGATAGACGATACTGGAGAAAAGCGTATCCAGATGATATGGAAGGCGTGGAACGATCAGAAAGCCATACGGGAGGTGATGGTCTTTTTGCAGTGACCGGTAAATGTCATCCACCGAATGAACCCCGGAAAAGGCATAACAATTAGAACTCTTAAGAAGTTCAAATATTTCTGGGGCTCTTCCGTGGCCGATTCCTAGCGCCGTTCCTGAGCGGACACCTCTTTCAGATCTATTAAGTAAAACACAACCACCTTTTGGGAGCTTATGTGGGTTTTTCACACGCCAAGTGGGTGAAAATTTCCCCAAGGCAAAAGCATAACAGGATTCTGTTTAGTCAAGCTAATCTTATCAGTCAGTTGTGAGTCCGGTGTGGTGGGGCCAATAGATGGCGCCTTTTGTGCATTGTACTGTTACCATATGTATTTTTTGCGACAGCCCAATGAACTTGTACATAGATTGGCCGGAGATTGAGCCCTCTTTAAATAAAAACAGAAATGAGGATGCCACAGATGCTGAGAAAAATGTCTCTTTTGTTTCTTTTCCTGTCGTTCCTGCTGATACTGCCATCAAGCGGTTTTGCAGCCAAGGTGATGACTCCGGAACAGGGAGGTGATGGCTTTAAGGCGGCGACACTGGAAGAGAGCAAGAAACTTCAGGAGCAGGGAGCGCAGATAATTGCGTGCCACAGTCACACCACAGACTTTATGAAGGGTCATCCGGCAGGAACTATTCACATTACCTGCCTGACACCCAAGAAACATGAATTCGTGGAATTGCCGCTGGATCAGGTGGACTTCGATGTCTCGCAGCTTCCCAAGGACAAGAATGCGCCTATTATCACTTACTGCGCATCGAACACCTGATGGAAGTCCTATCACGCCGCCAGGCTGGCGGTCGCAAATGGCTACAAGAATGTTTACTGGATGAGAGACGGAATTGACGGCTGGAAAAAAGCTACTTATCCGGTCGTTGGCAATCCGGAACTCCTGAATGCGCTGATTGCCCTGAACAAGAAAGATTTCTCAGCTACCCAGGTATCCGAAGCGGATGCAAAAAAACTGAAGAACTGTACGTTTGTAGATTTTCGCGATAAGTCAAAATTTGACAAGGGCCACATCCAGGGCGCGAGGCACGTCGATTACAGCGACATGTTTTCCAACCCAATGATGGAAGAATTGAACAAAAGCAATAGCCTCGTCATCATTAATGACACGCCTGCCGTAGCAGGAGTAATTGCAGCGACATTAAAACTGATGGACTACCCCGATGTTTTCATTCTCAAATAGACATTAACCCTGACCCAACATCGAAGGGCGGCTCTGAATCTCCGGCCATGTCAATGAAGCGATGCCGCCCTGGATGTAGGGAGAGTTCCTCCTGATCTGCGCTCATTTCCGGAGAGGAATATCCTGGGAAGCCCAGCTATATTTTCTCCAAACCTCTCATAAGTCATTGCAGGCGGACGTTCACGATCGCAGACCTGATCCGGGTCACATGTCATTTTTCGCCTTGTCATTTTAACGGAGCGGCGATATCCTCGCTTGATAATCCGTTCTGTTTTTGCGGAGCCAATGTATTCCTGGACGGTTGAGTCCTGATATCAGAGAAACCAGATGAGCCATAAATCAAGGAAATCGGAAAAATTTGAATCGAAGAAATCAGAGTCGTGGAAATTTCACAAAGACTGGAGAGTCTGGATTGCTGTAATACTAATGCTTATAGCGATGTTTACTTATGTCTTGACCCTGGACGAGGCGGCTGTACCCAAGGGATGGCTGTCTTTTCATTCTCCGTCAGGACATGGCTTGATTCTCTCTGCCGACAGCATTATCCCGGCGTCATTGCTTTGAGCGCCTGAACCTTCTGAAAAAGACTGTTTATTGCCCTTTTGAATCCGGCGCTATTTTCCTCTTGGCCGTCGTTGGTCAATATGTCCTAAATGGACCAGCGATTGATGAAAGACGCTGCCGGCCATTTTGAGACTCCTGTTGGATATTGCCACTGGCCTGCAAGAAGGATGAATATATCTGCACATATTGATAAATTGACCAGGCTGCAAATGTATGAAATGATGACCATAGATAACGTCGCACATTAGGGAGCGAGTTTCTAATCATGAGCGCCTGGCTACTCCTTTTATTTGCAATCGTCATGGAAGTATCCGGAACCACCTGCATGAAGTTGTCGCAGGGCTTTACACAGCTGTTGCCGACGATACTGGTGTTTGTGTTTTATGGATTCTCCTTCACCGCATCCACATTCGCTCTCAAAACTATTGACGTGAGCATCGCCTACGCGATCTGGATGGCGCTCGGGGCGGTAATGATTGCCATTATCGGGATGGTGTGGTTCAATGAGCCTCT
>CAZIVV010000060.1:0-3480 GCA_964542775.1 uncultured Desulfomonile sp. | reverse complement strand
GAAGCCTTCCCGTCCCCTAAAATCCGGCAGTCCGGAGTCCACACCCATCCCCGCTCCAGCGGTGATCAGCAGCCCATCACAATCGGCAAAGGCCTGCCGAATAGCCTGGCATTCGTTATCACTGAGTTCCATCGGTTGCCTCGGTGTGTCCATCAGAGTTCTACCCCTTCCAGTAGCACAATCCGGTGACTTGCCTGATGGGTAGTGTGTGCAGTTCAAGTGCTGGGCGCATGCCGAATAGATCATGCACCTCGTTTTCTGGATTTTGTCATAAAACGCTTGACGCTTTCCTGATACCGGGAGTAAATTGGTTCTGACGCGCCGATTTGAGTTCAGCTTGCAGGGCGCTATACAAATACTAGCTAAAGCGAGGCAAAGCCCGTTCTAGCTACCCAAGCTGAACGGGTTTTTGTTTTGGTGCTTCGGCACCGTCGCCGAGTTAAAGACAACTTGCAGGGCGACTGACAAATGCTGCTAAAGCGTCGCCTGCCTCTCAGCCCATCATGGCTTGGACGACGTCTCTGGTTGATGGGCAGGAGAAGTCATCATGAAACGTGAAGCATGGATATTCAGCTACCAAGGCCAAGCCTTGGCCGATGCTGCCCAAGCCAAAATCAAACATCATTCTGAACGCCTTGAGTGGTGGATGCAGAAGAAAAACGAAGTGACGGCCACCATCCGTTCCGAGGGGATTGAGGTCGATGAAAAAATCGCCCTCCAGTACAGCAACCCAAAGGCTCGCGACTGGGACCGGGGCGGCGAGGTGTTGATCCGCAATGATTTGCGCAAGCAGTTGGCAGAATGCTTTGAAAAGCTTTCCTACCACACCGAGACCATTAACGAATACGAGGCATGGTTTCAGACGCTGTCAGCCCACCCCGAGCAACAGTTTGAGCTCGATATCAACGACTGGCTATTCTTCTTCAGCCAGCCGCAATGATTCGAAACGCATCGCAACGGTAAAGACTGGCCCACTCACGGGCCGGGGGGATTTATTCCAAATTGCCACCCCGTCACCTCGACAAGACGGCTAAACCGGAGAAACAAAATGTCTGCTTTCCTCTGCTCGGATCGGCAAATCGCCACGATCATCGTGGGTTATATGAGCCTTACCGGCCAGCCTGCACAATTGGCGCAGGAATACGCCGACCTGCTCAAACGCGAGAACCTCCGCTCGGTTAATTACCGCTACCGCCGCCGCCAACGTTTTGAGGCTTGCGATATCCTCCAGGCTGCCCCCATCGTGCCTGCCGAAGGGGGCTTGCGGGCTGCCGACTTGATGGCCCTGACGACTTGCCTTGATTACCAGTCCTGCGAACGGCCGGGTTATGAGGGCTCGGCTGCACAGGCACTCATCCAGCGGATTCAGGCAGACCTGGCGCCACTGGCCCGCTACCCAAAATCCCCACTCTGGTCGATTTGAAAAACCATGGAATGACCCACCTCACGGGTCTGGCGATTTACACGACTTGCTGGCCAGCCAAATCGGCGAACAGCTAAACAGGAGTTCATCATGATCATCAAGCAAAACGCGCAGTACGAGTTACACGCCACCCTCACGCCCTACGGCAAACAACATTCCCTGACCCTCAGCCAGATTTTTCCGGAGGCCCAACAGCCACGCCATCAGCGGCTTTTACAGGTCTTGCTGACCGATGATGAGCTGGCGGCTTTCAGTGCCTTTCTGACCAGGAAGGGAGAAGAAAAATGAACCGTCGAGAATTTCTCCAAGCCCTGTTCGCTGTCACGAGTACAGCAGTCCTGCCTGCCGTTGATCTCATGGCCGCACCTGCCGAGGTCATCGACCAGGTATGGGAAAAAATCAAACGCGAACCGAGTTTTTACGTTAGTTCCTGGGGGACGATCTATGCCGCTGGCGAGGATGTCTACCCGAATACCCGGGCCGAGCTGTACGAGATCAAGTCACCGGCCGATCTCGAGGACGTGTGCGCCATTGCCCAGGATTACAGCCATGTTCAGTGCCACATCGAAGATGCCCTGAATGAGGCGGGTGTCGAAGACATTGAAGCGCTTACCGAGGAGCAGCAGGACAATCTGCTCAACAGAATCCAATACTGGGCAGAAGGATGGCCGGATGAATACGATGCGGAATACATGACCCTCACCGGACGTAACCGACAAGGGGAAGCCAAGCGATATTTCGAGCTGGACTTTGAATATTGTGACGAATTCAACATCGTGATCGTTGAAGGCGACTGCCCGGGGAGCAGCTACTTCGCCGCCGAGCTGCGTATGAGCGTCGAAGATGCCAATGAGTTGGCTGAGGCGATGGATTTGCCGATCCGCTTCGCCTGGGAGGCGTGACATGGACGCCATCAATAAAGCGTGCGCAGCAATCGGCCAGGCCGATGGGTTGTTGATCATGGCTGGCGCGGGGCTGAGTGTTGATTCCGGGCTGCCAGATTTTCGTGGGCAAGTGGGTTTCTGGAATGCGTACCCGGCCTTGCAGGTACTCAAACTGCACGCCTGGCAGCAGAACACGGCGCGGAAGCTGGGCATCGGACTGGGTGCCGGCCTTGATGTGCCAACGATCCGGATCATGAGTGAGCGCCAGGAAGGGAGGCTGATTCGCATCAACCCGCTTGATTGCGCTGTACCGGATAACGGCATCGGCACCCCGCTGGGTGTGCTTGAGGCGCTGCAACAGATAAGCACGCAGGTGGCTGTAATGAACCTGGATAACAAGGATGTGCTGCCATGAAATACGCCAAGCAACGCAAGCCGGTTTTCGACAACACAGTTGAGCTGGCCCTGGCCGGCATCTTCAATTGCATTTCCCCTTTCGGCGAGAGCCTGTCGGATTTGATCTATGGCACCGAGAACCTCTACGAGGATGAATACATCGAGCCTGAGGAACTGCCGCCAGAGGTTGAAAAAGAAATCCGGCGCCTGAGCGCCATCGCCCAAGCCCAATTGGTACCCAGCTCAATGCCACGCAATACCTGGGCTTCCGGCATTGGCCCAGGCCTGCTAAGCCAGAACGTCGCCCAGAAATTGGAAGACTATTGGCGGGAAAACGGGGAGTTTCCTTCAGGGACTTTCTGACTCGATGATTATCGGGTGGTGCAACTCCCCGATCGCAATTCTGAGGAGATGTGAGATGCACGGCCTTGAACACATTATCCGGATGAACAGTGCCCAGAAGCGGATACCGCACCCCTTGCGCCTGCATCCCCGCATCTGGGCGCTGCGGCAGCAAATCCATGGCATGGCGATCAGCAGCGAGTACGTTTCCCGGCTGTTCCGCAGCCTGTACCGGTACGCTGACCAGTTAATCGCACTGCCCGAAGATGGCTTGGATGCTCTTGAAGCGCTACAGCAGGCGACGCTTGGCGATTGGGCGGAAGAACTCAGCCTCAATCTATCCCATCGTTCATCGAGACAGGGCGGACGTACCTCACCAAAACCAGCATTTTGACAGGTGACGCCAAGACCCATGGGGCCTGGCCTGAACAAGGA
>CAZIVV010000059.1:0-74685 GCA_964542775.1 uncultured Desulfomonile sp. | reverse complement strand
GAACTTTTTCTCTGTCCGGCGCAGTAAGAGGCTCCAGGAAATCCGTTATGATCATCTGGGACAAGAAACCGATCAGACGACGCCAATTATGTCTATGAGGCCTGAGAAATCTGCAAACAGTGTCTTTTCCCATCCAAGCTTTTGAACTCTTGTGAACCCGGTAAAGATGTTTCTATCGAGAAAGGCCGGCTCAAATATGGTTCTGAGAACCAGAAGTGGTCGAACACGGCGAAATTTCCTGATTCCGGCCTGGCTCAGAAGTGCGCCAATCCTAAAGCGGGCCATTAATGCGTCGATCCGATTGCTAATCTCTTGATCCTCCGCCTCAAATGAAGTAACTCTGATAACGGGACGTCCTTCTGTTTTGCGATTTTTTTATGGCAATATTTAAATAGAGCGTCGGACGTCGCGTCACGAGCTTATTGCGCTCTTTTAATTAATCTTTTCCCTCTTTTTTCAACTGCGAAGGTTTAGGTATTATCTAAAATATCAAAACCGACGCGCTGAATACGAGGGTAACTTCTCGATAATTATCAACTGTCAAAAGGTCAAAGACAGATTCAACAAATTCTGCGCTCGAAAGTAATAGCAGAGAGCAACATAGGGGAGTCCGAGTTGTCTTGGCCGCCAAGAAACTAATCATCGAGAAACCTCGAATGAAAGGAGCCATAAAGGTGAGAAGACAAAAGACTGGTCTTGCGAAAGGAATTGCTGTTGTCGTTATTTTTATTGGTGTCATGGCAGCGTGTCTCACTGAAACCCATCTTTGGGGCCCAAGTCAGGCCATAGCGCAACAAGATAAAGTTCAGTCTGTCGATGCCGCTCTCCTTGCCGCCGGGCAGACTCTTTTTGCCGCCAATTGCGCCGGCTGCCACCATACTGACAAGACGGGGGACAAAGGTGGGCCAAGTTTAATGGGACTTTCAGAGACCAAGAAGCTCCCGACTAGTGGCCGCGACTTTACGGCTGAGAATATCAGAGCTCAGTTGAAGTCCCCGATCAAAAGTATGCCGAAATTTGATAAGCTGACAGATCAAGAAATCAGATCGCTGGTGGCGCATCTGTCTAATCTCTCAACAAAGGGAGGAAACCTCTTGAATGAAGATGTCAAGTGCCCGGTGATGGGCCGATCTAACCAGCCCGCTTTCGGCAAAGGCTCGACGAACCGGGACTGGTGGCCTAACCAATTGAACCTGAAGATTCTCAACCAGAACTGTCCTTTGAGCAATCCGATGGGTAAGGAGTTCAACTACTCTAAAGAATTCAAAAAACTCGACCTTGAGGCAGTGAAGAACGACCTTTATGCGCTAATGACCGATTCGCAAAATTGGTGGCCGGCCGATTACGGTCACTACGGGGGTCTCTTCATCCGGATGGCGTGGCATAGCGCAGGAACTTACCGCCAAGGTGACGGTCGTGGGGGAGCGGGGTCCGGCAGCCAGCGATTAGCCCCTATCAACAGTTGGCCGGACAATGTGAACCTCGACAAGGCGCGACGTCTGCTTTGGCCGATCAAGCAGAAATATGGCCAAAAGTTATCCTGGGCCGATCTTATGATCCTCGCCGGCAACTGCAGCCTTGAGTCGATGGGACTTAAGACCTTCGGCTTCGGCGGCGGGCGAGAGGATGCCTGGGAGCCGGATGAGACCTACTGGGGCGCCGAAAAAGAATGGCTGGCTAAGAGCGACCAGCCCGGGAGCCGTTACACGGGCGACCGGGCGCTGGAAAACCCCTTGGCGGCCGTACAGATGGGCCTGATCTATGTCAACCCGGAAGGGCCGGACGGTAATCCGGATCCGGTCGCCTCGGCACGCGATGTCCGAGAGACTTTCGCTCGCATGGCCATGAACGACGAGGAGACCGTCGCTCTCATCGCCGGAGGACACACGTTCGGCAAATGTCACGGAGCCGGTCCTGCGTCCCATGTGGGGCCTGAGCCAGAGGCCGCTCCCATCGAGGAACAGGGCCTCGGCTGGAAGAGCAGCTTCGGCAGCGGCAAGGGGGCCGATACGATCAGCAGCGGCATTGAGGGAGCCTGGAAGCCGAACCCGACCAAATGGGATATGGGCTATCTGAATGTGCTGTTCAAATACGATTGGGAACTGGTCAAGAGCCCTGCCGGCGCACATCAGTGGCTTGCCAAAGACGTGCAGGAAGCGGACATGGTGGTTGATGCGCATGACCCTTCAAAGAAGCACCGACCGATGATGACCACGGCGGACCTCTCTCTTCGCTACGACCCGATCTACGAGCCTATTGCCCGGCGTTTCCAGCAGAACCCACAGGAATTCGCAGACGCCTTCGCCCGGGCGTGGTTTAAACTGACGCATCGCGACATGGGCCCCCGCTCGCGCTATCTCGGCCCTGAGGTTCCGTCAGAGGAGCTAATCTGGCAAGACCCGGTACCCGCTGTAGATCATAAGCTGATCGACGCTAAGGACATAGCAAACCTCAAGGCCAAGATCCTGGCCTCAGGACTGTCAGTCTCCCAACTGGTCTCTACCTCTTGGGCGGCGGCCTCAACGTTCCGTGGCTCTGACAAGCGTGGAGGAGCCAATGGGGCACGCATCCGTTTGGCTCCCCAAAAGGATTGGCAAGTCAACCAGCCGGACCAACTGAAGGCGGCGCTGAAGACCCTTGAGGGAATCCAAAAGGAGTTCAATAGCGCGCAGTCTGGCGGAAAGAAAGTGTCACTCGCCGACTTGATTGTCCTTGGTGGATGCGCAGGTGTCGAGCAAGCAGCGAAGAATGCCGGTCACAATGTGACCGTTCCCTTCACTCCCGGACGCACGGATGCGTCACAGGCGCAAACCGACGTGGCGTCTTTCGCCGTACTCGAACCGGTTGCAGACGGTTTCCGTAACTACCTTAAAACCAAATACGCCGTATCGGCAGAGGAACTGCTGGTTGATCGTGCGCAACTGCTGACCCTTACCGCCCCTGAGATGACCGTTCTCGTCGGTGGCATGCGTGTCTTGAATGCAAACTTCGGACAGTCCAAGCACGGGGTCTTCACCAAGAAACCAGAGACGCTCACCAATGACTTCTTCGTGAATCTGCTCGACATGAACACGACGTGGAAAGCAACCCCGGGAGACGAGAACGTTTTCGAAGGCAGTGATCGGGCAACGGGGGCTCTCAAATGGACTGGTACCCGTGTCGACCTCATCTTCGGTTCGAACTCCCAACTCCGGGCCTTGGCCGAAGTCTATGGATGTAAGGACTCACAGGAGAAGTTCGTGCATGACTTTGTAGCAGCATGGAACAAGGTAATGAACCTTGACCGCTTCGACCTTTCCAACCCCTAGCATAAACGTCTTCGAGGGCTTCGTTTCAATACAATCTGAAACGTAGCCCTTTCTTAAGACCTTTACCTACTGCTGGTCACAGCAGAGGGAGCGTCCACTCTATTCAAGGATTCAGGACTGCTAGCTCAATACAGTTATAGCGTTTGCCAAAAATAATGTCCGATTGAACAGACGATTTTTCTCACGTTTGGAGAATGAATATGCTTTACCTGAGGCATGTCACGTCAACCGAACATGCCCAGCGCTGAGAACTGCTTATTGCAAGAGCTGGATATCGCTGCGGGAGCTGCTGTATCTCTCAGGAGTCAAGTTCGGATGATGGCAATAAAGGCTTTGCTCATGGGCAATGCCCATATAGTTAAAGCCTTGATGGCCATGGGTCGGAGGTTTGTCCGCCGGATTGGGGCAGCCTTAGCGGCAGTCTGCAACTCAAGCAGAGAGCAGTTCTCTCGATCAGGCATGTTTCTTGGACGAGACGTGCCTCACACAAATCAATAAAAAAGAAGCGCATTTTTTTCGCTATTATTTTTGAGAAACACTATACGTTCATGGAGTAACCCAAATTCTAGCAGTGTGCGGGGCCAAAAAATAATGATACGCAGGGGAGCAAACGTGACCAAAATACCGAATGCTTTGATTTTTTACGAAGTCTCTTGAGGCGGGTTTAACTGAAAAACCTAATAAAAAATGGTGCCTGAGGACGGACTCGAACCGTCACGAGCACAAGGCTCAAGGGATTTTAAGTCCCTTGTGTCTACCAATTCCACCACTCAGGCATTGAGTTACAAAACTCAAGACAAATATAAACTCAAATCGATCAATAATCAATGGTGATGATGTTCGCTGCAGTGACCGCCTGCGAGGACATATATGACCATTTTATCAGTATTGTTGGCTATGAAAAAAGATTCATGCTCTTTTATGTGAACGGCGTTTCCCTGTTCGAGGACATAGTCCCCTTTTTCAGCCAGGACATGGACCGGTCCGGTTACGGGAACAAGGATTTCTTCATGTCCCTCTCCAGGTTTAACCAGCCGGTCGCCTTCATGTGGTTTCAGCACGCCGTAGACCATGTAGCAGGCGTGAGTATGGAGATCCTTCATTCCAAGGACATACTCGCCCCCCTGATCATTAGCCAGTTTTTCGATATCAAATGTTTTCACTCGGTCGGATCCTCCAGATAGCCCCAATCAAACAAGGGATCGATCTGAGGGCCAGATTTGTCTCCAATGAGGGCTTCGGCATATCTTCCTGAAATTGTATTGTCGCCAAACCTGACACCAAGAGTTATTCGGACTGAATTAATCAGGATAGCGCTGGGATAGTCCTGGTTGTGCCCGCCAGACAATATCTCTCTCTGGCGCCTGAACATCGCGTCAACCTCCAGGTTCCTGAACAGGTCGTCGCAATCTGTCCAAACGAGGTCTATCACAGAAGCCATTTAAGTTTGTCTCCTCAATTGTGGCTCCATACCTGCATAAGCTGGGAGTCAAAACTGGTTGACTCTGCGCCGGACACAGTATGGAAAGCGGCAATTTAAAAAAATGTGTCGCAATTTTCTAAATGCGCATGGCTGATCTGTCAAGTAATTTCTTGGTCAGGATTGACGGCGAGCAATGCGGGTCTATGGGCCCAGAGGCCAGTAAATGCCCAACAAACGATACCTTGGGCATTTGTTTACCTCACTCCTGCAAAAGAAACTTATCTTGACACCACAATCGAGCAAGTTTAAGATTGGGATGCTAAAAATAGCGCCGGCTAATGGGAGGAATGCGCTTTATATTGTTTGTCCTGAAGCCGGAATTCCTCGTATTAGCTGAAAATCAATCTAGTAATCATGTAGCTTCGGGGCCGCAACCCATTTAGGTTGTAAGCTGTATTGCGAACGCTGTCCTTTCGCTATCTGAAAAGACTTCAAAGTGACGCCAAAGAAGGCGGCTTTAAACCCTGAAGACCATTATTAGCGAATCAAGAGGTCCGAGATGGAATTTAGTTATTACCCCGGTTGCAGCCTTAAAGGCTCCGCACAGGAGCTTGATGATTCATTTTGCAGTGTTTCAGAAAAGTTGGGAGTAGTCCTGAGGGAAATACCAGACTGGGCCTGTTGCGGGGCTTCATCAGCCCACATGGTGGACCATTACCTGGAGGCCGCATTACCTGCCGGCGACCTAATGAAGGCAGAGCGCATGGGACATGATGTTGTAGCGCCTTGTCCCGGGTGCCACGTGAGGATGAAAGCCGCTTCCCAGAGAATCGCCAAGGAACCCGAACTGGCGCGCCAGTTCCCGTTCAAAGGAAGCATCAAGGTTCTCTCGGGCTCCGAAATGTTCCACAGCGCTGAAGTCATGTCGAAGCTCAAGGAACGCAAGGTCAGGTCACTCGAAGGTCTCAAGGTAGTCCCATACTATGGATGCCTTGCAGTCCGTCCAGTAGAAGTTGTTGAACCGAATGACCCCGAGAATCCCACAGAGATGGACGATGTGCTGGAATTGCTGGGCGCAGAGGTTTTGAGCTGGCCGTACAAGACTGATTGCTGTGGTGGTTCACTAGCGTTAACACGGACCGACCTGGTAGTTAAACTTTCCCGAAAGTTGCTTGACATGGCAAAAGCGGTGGGCGCTGACGCTCTGGTCACAATGTGTCCGATGTGTCAGGCAAACCTCGACACACGTCAGGTTGACATTTCCAAAGCAGCCGGTCGCGTATACCACATGCCCATCCTCTATTTGAGTGAGGTTATTGGACTGGCGCTCAAAGATCCCAAGGCGGCCTCATGGTTCGACAAGCATATAGTGTCGCCCAGGAAAATGTTGTCTTCCAAGGGCTTGTTGTAAGTCTGTTTCCCATTTGATCCCATGTGGTTCGACTGACCAAGGCCTTCCATCACATCTGTCAGGGACCGAACCACATCAGGGATACTGGTTAGGATACCCCGGAGAGAGCCGTGACAAATAATAAAATTGGCGCAGTTATGACGGTTGGAGGAGGCATAGGCGGAGTTCAGGCCTCGCTGGACCTGGCTGAATCTGGATTCAAGGTTTATCTGGTTGACGAAAAGCCATGCATCGGTGGTGTAATGGCCCAGCTGGACAAGACCTTTCCAACCAATGATTGCTCTGCCTGTATTTTCTCGCCGAAATTGCAGACACTCGCGCAGAACCCCAATATAGAGATCCTGGCGTATTCCAGGATAGAAGGGATAGAAGGACAGGCGGGAGCCTTCACCGTGAAGGTCCGCAAGAAAGCCCGTTATGTAGACGCTTCCAAGTGTACTTCATGCGGAGCCTGCGCGCAGAAATGTCCTACAAAGGTTCCCAACGAATATAATTTCGGACATGACCTCAGAAAAGCCATCTATAAGGATTACGCCCAGGGTATTCCTTCTGTTTATACGATAGATACGAACACCTGCCGGGTCTTCAACGGCAAGAAGTGCGGTGTATGCGCCAAAGTATGTCCGGCGGGCGCAATAGACTATGAGCAGCAGGATGTGATCGAAGAATTAAAGGTTGGCGCGGTCGTTATGGCTCCTGGATATGAATTGTTCAATACGGCCCACATATCGGAATTCGGCCATGGCCGCATGCCAAATGTCGTGACTAATCTGGAGATGGAGCGCATCCTGAGCGCTTCTGGACCCTTTGGAGGAGTCGTAACCAGACCATCGGACGGCAGACATCCCAGGAAAGTCGCATGGATTCAGTGCGTTGCCTCTCGTGACCGGCGCAAGGGTATGCCACACTGCAGTTCAGTCTGCTGCATGGCATCCATCAAAGAGGCAGTCATTGCCAGAGAGCATGACGCATCCATCGAGCCAACAGTCTTCTACATGGACATAAGGGCCTACGGCAAGGATTTCGACAAATATTACGAAAAAGCCAAAAACGAGGGCGGGGTCCGATTCGTGAGGTCAATGATCAGCAGGATTGTCGAAGATCCTCTAACGAAAGACCTTGAACTTACCTACGTCGATGAGAATAACAGGCTGCAGACAGAAATTTTCGATCTGGTTGTGCTGGCGGTAGGCATAAAACCTACTGAATCTGCGATTGAAACTTCAAGACTTCTGGGTATAAAACTCGACGCTGAAAATTTTTGCGTGACAACCACTTTTGATCCGGTCCAGACGTCAAGAGAGGGGATCTTTGTGGCTGGAGCGTTCCAGGCTCCCAAAGACATCCCACAGACAGTAATGGAGGCTTCATCGGCGGCAGGCGCCGCAATGAGCCTGCTGGTTGATCAGAGGAACACGCTCACATCAAAAAAGGAACTGCCTCCGGAACGTGACGTGACTGGGGAACCTCCGAGAATCGGAGTATTTGTCTGCCGTTGCGGCATAAACATTGCTCAGACGGTCGATGTGCCCGGTGTCGTTGACCTCATAAGGGACCTGCCAGGCGTCGCCTACGCCGGAGAGAACCTGTTCACATGTTCTCAGGACACTCAGGTCCAGATCAAGCAGGTCATCCAGGAAAACAACCTCAACAGGATTATCGTGGCGTCATGCACCCCACGGACACATCTGCCGTTGTTCCAGGAGACAGCCAGGGAAGCCGGTCTGAACAAGTATCTGGTTGAAATGGCCAATATTCGTGAACATTGCTCGTGGGTTCACATGTCCGAGAAGGAGCTTGCCACCCACAAGGCAGTCGATCTGATAAGGATGGCGATTGCGCGAACCACCAAGTTGGAGCAGGTCCAGGATCAGCAACTGCCGATGGTACCTTCCGGCCTGGTCATTGGCGGTGGTGTGGCTGGAATGACAGCGGCGCTAAACCTTGCTAGCCAGGGCTTTGACGTTCACCTCCTGGAGGCGACTGAAAAACTTGGCGGAAACGCCTGGAGGTTGTTCCACACCCTCAAGGGCGAGCAAATCAGGCCATATTTGGAAGATCTGCTGGAAAAAGTTGAGAAAGAGGACAGAATAACCGTCTATTTCGACGCGAAGATTGAAGATGTGGCGGGATTCATAGGCGCGTTTAAAACAAAAATCTCACAGTCTGGAGGTCAACCCCTGGTAATAGATCATGGTGTGACGGTTATCGCCACCGGCGCTCATGAGTGGAAACCGGATGTCTACGGTTACGGATCAGATCCACGGGTCAAGACCCAGCTCGAGTTTGCAAAAGCCTTGCATTCAAAAGAACCTGACGTGGTAAATGCCCAGTCTACAGTGTTCATTCAATGTGTGGGATCGCGTTGCGCAGAAAGGCCATGGTGCTCAAAGGTTTGTTGCAACCACTCCGTGATGGATTCAATCGCCATCAAGGAGGCTAATCCATCAGCCGATGTCTTTGTGTTGTATCGTGATATAAGGACTTTTGGCCTCAATGAGCCGTACTATGAAAAGGCTCGTCGATTGGGTGTAGTTTTTGCTCAGTATGACGCGGAGAACCCGCCGGTTGTTGATATAGGATCAAAAATAAGTGTGCGACTCAAGGACAAGGTTTTTGGCGGCGAAATGAATCTTACAGCCGACAATCTGGTTCTTGCGGCAGCCATCATCCCGGACGAATACAATAAGGAACTGTCGAAGCTATACAAGATATCCACTAATGAAGACGGCTATTTCCTGGAAGCCCACATGAAACTCAGACCTGTAGATTTCGCAACAGATGGCGTATTCCTGGCTGGTCTGGCGCACTACCCGAAGCCACTGGATGAGACCATTTCCCAGGCAGTTGCGGCAGGCTCTCATGCAGCGCAGGTATTGGCTCGAGGCTATGTGGAAGCGCCTGGAATGGTTTCCGTAGTGGATGCGTTCCTGTGCAGGGGCTGTGGCCGTTGCGTAGAGGTTTGTCCGTTCCATGCGCCGGAACTTGTGGAAGTCAGCCCCGGAGTCTTCAAGTCTGAAATCAATCCCGCATTGTGCAAGGGGTGTGGCGCCTGCGCTGTCGCCTGCCCGACAGGGGCGGCCGCGATTCGCCATTTCAAGGACTATCAGATAACCGACATGATTGATGAAGCCATTGCGTGAGGGTGGTCGGGGAATTTATCTGAAGCGCTTTAACACAAGCAAAATGGTTTTTTTTGAAGGTAGTCTTCCGAATACTCTCAAAAAACCCGAAGAAAATCGGAGTTAACATGTCAGAAGAATTTGTTCCGAAAATCATAGCTTTTGCCTGTAACTGGTGTTCATACGCTGGAGCTGATCTTGCTGGAGTTGGTAGAATGCAGTACCCACCCAGTATTCGTCTGATTCGTCTCATGTGTTCGGGAATGCTCGTCCCTTCATACATACTGAAAGCTTTTGAAAAAGGGGCTGACGGCGTTTTGGTCACCGGTTGACACATCGGTGAATGTCATTACCTGGAAGGTAATGAAAAAGCTTTGAAGGTTCTGGACAAGACCCGCAAAATGATGAAGCTGTTGGGCATAGAGGACCAGAGACTTCGCAAGGAATGGATTTCGGCCTCTGAGGGGTCACGCTTTGCCGAAACTGTCAGGGATTTTACAGAAGAGGTACGGAAACTCGGCAAGACTAACATCGTCAAGACGGAGACAGCCGCATGAACCTATCAGAGATAATCGACCAGACTCACGCCTATTACTGTCTTGACTGCGGTATCTGCACCGGCAGTTGCCCTGTCTCACGTACGACGCCTGAGTTTTCACCGAGGCTCATGGTTGAAAAGGCGCTACTGGAAGAAGTCGAGAACCCTTTTGAGGACATCAACATATGGTCCTGTCTTTCATGTGGTCAGTGTTCGGAGCGATGCCCGTCGGACATAGACTACCCTGAATTTGTGCGTCTTGTAAGAGAAGAGGCGGTAAGGCAGGGCAAGTCTGCTATTCCGGCTCACCGCGGCCTATTCCAGACGGTGATGCGATTGCAGTCGATGAATGTCAGACAGAGCAAGACGGACTGGGCTCGTGAGACTGGCAGGATTTCCGAATCGGGCGACACCTACTTTTTCGTGGGATGCGCTGCGTTTTTTGATGTAGAGTTCCACGACGACTGGGGCCTGGACATGATGGACAGTCCGAAGGGCGCTCTGAAGCTGATGAACGCTATCGGAATAGACCCTGTAGTTCATGATGACGAGCGCTGTTGTGGACATGACCTTCTCTGGAATGGCGATACAGCCAATTTTGCGAAGTTGGCTCAAAAGAACGTGGATCTGATCAGAAAGCTCGGATGCAAACGGGTAATCTTTAGCTGTCCTGAAGGCTATATGACGTTCAACAAGTATTATCCGTCTGTAGTTGGGGATCTGGGTTTTGAGACCATGCATTTTTACGAGCTTTTAGCCAGTGAAGTCGCATCAGGGAAAATATCTTTCTCAGGTCTGGAGGGAGTCTTCACCTATCACGATCCCTGCAGACTTGGGAGGCAGGCTGGTATTTTCGATGCTCCCAGACAGCTTATTCAGAGTATTCCTGGGATAAAACTCAACGAAATGCCACATAACCGTGAAAGCGGCATCTGTTGTGGAACCAGCGCCTGGATGAATTGCTCCGCCTGTTCTAAAGCCATCCAGAAGAGTAGGCTCGAGGAAGCAGTTTCAGTTGGAGCAAAGACTCTGGTTACGGCTTGTCCCAAGTGTCGGGCCCATTTGAGTTGCGCTCTGCGGGACATGGAGATCGACCTTAACATAAAAGATATCAATACATTATTGGGCGAGCAGTTGAAGGTTTGATACATGTTCGGGATTTGAACCCTGGACTATGGGTCTTGCCCGTTTCATCAGAAATATTATCGTTGGAAACAACCAAATTATAAGGGTGGTGTTCTAATGGCTTCAAAGGAAGTGTTGATCATAGGTGGTGGGATAGCTGGAATGCAGGCCGCTCTGGATCTGGGGGACATGGGCATTCAGGTCCATCTGGTGGAAAAGAACCCCAGCATTGGTGGCAAGATGGCCCAGCTAGACAAGACATTCCCCACCAATGACTGCACAATATGAATTCTCTCGCCTAAGTTGCTGGATGTCGGTCGACATCCGAAAGTAAACGTCCTGGCTTACAGTGAAGTGAAGGAATTTTCCGGGCAGATGGGTGATTTCAGGGTAAAGGTCCTGAAGAAAGCCCGGTATGTCGATCCGTCACGTTGCACCGCCTGTGGCGCATGCGCTGAAAAGTGTCCGACAAAGGTCCCAAATGAATTCAATTTTGGTCTGGATGACAGAAAAGCCATATACAAGGATTATGCCCAGGGCATTCCGTCCGTTTACACCATAGACCCCGATAACTGCAAGGTTTTGAAGGGTGGTAAATGTGGGGTCTGCGCAAAGGTTTGTCAGGCCAAGGCTGTAGATTATGAACAAAAGGATTCTGAAGTCGAACTGAATGTTGCGACTGTCATAGTCTCGACTGGTTATGAGCTTTTCGACGCCACACAAATACCCGAATACGGCTATGGAAAGCTTCCCAACGTCATCTCGTCTCTGGAGATGGAACGTCTGCTAAGCGCCGGTGGCCCAACCAAGGGGCATTTGACCAGACCATCTACCCTGAAGTTTGAAAAGAGACTCAAAGAACTTCCTAAACTAATCAAAAAAGCCGAAAAGTCTGAAGACACAGCTGAGAAAAACAGACTTGAAGAAGAATCCAAATGGCTTGAAGATCAGGTTCACAAGCACCATACGGCCAAAAAACTCGGTTTCATCCAGTGCGTTGGATCGAGGGATTTCAGATTCCACAAGTATTGTTCGAGCTACTGCTGTATGCACTCCATCAAGGAGGCCATCATAGCCAGAGAGCATGAGTCCTCAACAGAATCTTTCATATTCTATATGGATCTCAGGACTGTAGGAAAAGGCTTCGAGGAGTATAAGGTCCGGGGCGCTCTTGTTTCTGGTCTCAAATATATTCGGGGACGTGTAGCCGAAATCCTCGAAGACGAAGAATGTAACCCTGTTGTATATTATGAGGATACGGAGCAACGCAGAGTTGTTGGAATGCCCTTGGACATGGTCATACTGGCAAACGCCTGCTCTCCATCCAGGGGCATATCACAAATTTCCCAGCTTCTCGGTGTTGAACTCGACGAAAACGGCTTCGTAAAGACTCATCCAAACAGGCCTCTTGACACGAGTGTTCCAGGAATATACACCTGCGGATGCGCTCAAGGCCCTATAGACATTCCGGAATCGGTGGCTCAGGCAAGCAGCGCGGCGGCCCGTGCGGCTGAGGTTGTCATGACCGGTGGATTGGCGTTAGCCGTTTAGGGGAGATTTATTTTGAAAGACAAAGCTAAATCCGACGTCCGTGTTGGCGTTTTTGTATGCGACTGTGGATCAAATATAGCTGGCTACCTCGAAATGAAGGAGCTTGTCGAATATTCGAAGACGCTGCCAAATGTCGTCTTCGTTCAGGAAAACCTCTATACATGTTCCGAGGGCGGAATCAATGAGATAAAACAGGCGATACCGAGGGAAAATCTGAACCGTGTCGTAGTAGCTTCATGCACCCCCAGGACACATGAGCCCCTTTTCATGAGCGCCTGCGAAGAAGCTGGCCTGAATCCGTACCTCTTTGAAATGGCCAACATACGGGATCAATGTTCCTGGGTTCACATGCGGGAGCGGGAAACAGGAACGGAGAGAGCCAAATCCCAGATTGCAATGGCAGTGGCAAAGGCCGCTAAATTGCGTGAGCTCAAAAGGATTCAGCTCAACCTTTCCCACACTGCCCTTGTCATAGGCGGTGGGGTTTCAGGTATGTCTTCCGCAATGGCCCTCGGGAACATGGGCTATGAGGTCAATCTCGTTGAGAAAAAAGACAGATTGGGTGGCCTGCTCAATGACCTGAACATGATACTTCCCGCAAATGAACCGCCCGATCGATTGCTCAACGATCTGATATCGAGACTGGAAACCAACCCCAAGGTCAGTCTTCATCTTAATTCGACAGTTACCAAAACTGAAGGGTATGTCGGGAATTATGTGGCCACGATCCTGAAAGAAGGCGAAGAGACCAGGATCAAGTGCGGGATCATAGTTGTGGCCCTGGGGGCTCGCGTCCTCATACCAGAGCAGGGAATGTATGGATACAACGGTAAGGATGTCATAACCCACGCCGAACTGGAATCCATCCTCAAGAATGGTCCTGTTCAAAACAAAAACATAGTAATGATTCAGTGTGTTGGATCCAGATGCGCAGAGAGGACATACTGCTCCAGAATATGCTGCATGACTTCGGTCAAGAATGCGCTTTTGATCAAAGAGGCCACTCCTGATGCGAAGATCACCATACTTTACAGGGACATGCAGATGTATGGAGTGGAACTCGAAGAGATGTTCCGCAAGGCAAAACAGCTTGGGGTTCGTTTTATAACATTTGAACCTGAGCGCGGACCTGAGGTAAGGGAAGGATCCGTTTCAGTATATCACGTTCGCATGGGCAAGGAAGTCTTTATACCATCTGATATGGTTGTGCTATCAACCCCGTTGATAGCTCAGGAAGACGCTCCTGATATTTCCACCATGCTCAAGGTTCCGATTAACGAGAATGGGTTCTTCCTCGAAGGACATGTCAAGCTCAAGCCCTTGGATTTTGCGACTGACGGTGTTTATTTATGTGGTAACGCGAGATTTCCATCGACAATCCGTGAAGCGATAGCGCAGGGACTTGGGGCTGCGTCCAGGGCGGCTGGAGTATTGTCCAAAGATGCGTTGTTTACCAGCGGTATTGTTGCGGACATTAATGCCGACACATGTTGTGGATGCCTTGGATGTGTTGAGGTTTGCCCCTACGGGGCGATCAATTTCTTTGCGGACAGAGGTGTCTGTCAGGTTAACAAGGTGCTTTGCAAGGGGTGTGGAGGTTGCGCAGCTACTTGCCCGTCAAGTAGCGCGAGGCTCGACGGTTTTTCAAACGAGCAGATTTATGCTCAGATAGAAGAAGCTCTAGCGGTCTAGAGCCATCAAAATATTTTAAGAAGATTGCTTCACCTAACTCAGGATATTCCTGGTTGGCGATCGGGGAATAGTCATGGCTGAAGAGCAGTTTGAACCTACGATTATAGGTTTTTTGTGCAACTGGTGCGCTTACGCCGGAGCGGATCTTGCGGGTGTTAGCCGTCTACAGTATCCACCGAACATGAGGACCATCCGGACGCTATGCTCCGCGACTGTGGGACCTCATCAGATACTGAAGGCGTTTCAGAAGGGCGCTGACGGCGTCTTTGTGGGTGGCTGACACATCGGTGATTGCCATTACCTGTACGGTAATTACATGACAGTAAAAAGAATGGCCTTCATGCAGAAGCTCCTGGAATTTTCGGGAATAGACCCTGAGAGGCTTGTATTGAAGTGGGTTTCATCGGCCGAAGGTCCTCGTTTTGCGCAGGTTGTAACTGATTTTGTAGAAAAGATCCGTAAATTGGGACCATCACCTCTGGCGACGCGTCGAACCGATGAACAGGAAAAGATTGCCTAACCCCTGTTAATTTGTCAGGACAGAATTCAGTGAGTAAAGAAATGATCGATATAGTCAAAAAGCAGGTTCAGTCATTGTTGGATAGCGGTCAGATATCGGCTTTCCTCGGTCTGAGAGACTGTAGCGGCAACGTATTCCCGTATCTATACAAATCTACGGATGAATTGGAAACCGGTTTCAGCATAGGTGACATTGAAAGTCCCGGACAGGCCCGTTACCCAATGGCGAAGTTCTTGATGCGAATAGCCAAAAGCGATCCTGATAACACTTATGGGGCCTTGTTCAGAGGCTGTGACGAACGAGCCTGGCATGAACTTCTCAAGTGGAATCAGGTGACTGCTCCAGAACGTGTAATAAAGGTTGGGATTGCCTGTCCTTTGGAACTGGCTCAGAAACACGAGTGTAGAAAACCTTTTCCCGATGAATTTGTGGCCGGAGAAAAGGTAGATCCGGTAGCAAATGTCAGCGTTCAGGACGTGATGGGGAAAGATCTCATGGCCAGGCTCGCCTACTGGACAGCAGAATTTGATCGCTGCATCAAATGTTATGGCTGCCGAAACGTCTGTCCGGTCTGTTTTTGCAATGTTTGTACCTTGGAACAGGACTCTCTGATCAAGACAGGTGACCTTCCTCCTGAGAATCCGATGTTCCACCTGACACGCGCTGTCCACATGGCCGGAAGATGCATTGATTGCAACCTGTGTACTGAGGCCTGTCCATCGGATATTCCTCTGAGGACTCTTTACAAACGTGTGGCTGAGATCATCACAGATGAATTCGGATATGTGACAGGGGAGTATGGCGAGAGCAAATCTCCGCTGAACATATTGGGATCGGATCCAGGACATACATCAGCCAATGATTGATGGCTGGGAGGTGGACGAGGAATAATACAGCCGGCACGTCTCCACTATTAATGTTCGGAGGTTCTTGAGATGCTGAACTCAGCGGATGCCGTTCTCTTGGTGGTTGATATCCAGGAAAAGCTCTTCCGGGCCATGCATGACCAGGATTCGTTGTTGGCCGCCTCTGAAAAGATGATCAAGGGGGCAAACGTTCTCGAAATTCCGATCATCTGGACGGAACAGAATCCCAACGGGTTGGGCCCAACATTGCCGAACTTCGTCTCCCTCCTGAAACCAGAGTTGCGGGTCAGCAAGATGAGTTTTTCATGCTGCGGCGAACCCGCTTTCATTAGACTGCTCAACAGCTTGGAGCGTGGACAGGTCCTCCTGATGGGTATAGAATCTCATGTTTGCGTCTATCAAACCGGGATGGATCTACTCCAAATGGACCGTGAGGTTCAGGTTATTACTGACTGCGTGTCTTCGCGAACGCTTGAAAACAGACTCATCGGAATTGAGAAATTGAAGATGTCCGGGGCAAAAATATCCAGCGCCGAGATGTCACTTTTCGAAATGCTTAAGGCTGCGGAGGGTCCAAAATTCAAGGAAATGCTCAAAGTGGTAAAATAGCCCTTGACTCTGGTTTTCCGCTCTAACCCTTGGTTGTACTCTACATTTTCACATCTTACCCTCAAACTGTCTGTGTAATCTCACCTGACACAACATGTTCAGAATCATCTTGTCCTGATCTGGATAACTGAAATTCGTAATTAAAACAGTAAACACCTGAACAGGGTGGTCGTTTCGGGAAGGCTTCAATTTGAGGATGACAAACACACTTTCACCGTGATATAATAGTCATATCTTGCATGTATATCGAGGTATGACAACATGAATCAGTTTACAACTCTAATCATCATCACTTGCGCTACTTTTGGAGCATGCCTTGGTATTTCTGCAGCGGCAATAGCCATAGTTGTTTCCTATTTACTCACATGTTAGATATGGAACTCAAGGTACCGTTTTTAATAGGACTATTGCCGCTTTAGCTGAGACGTTCTTCAAAAGTGTTTCATTCCGGGGGACCTATCACAATTTTTCTTCCGGGTGATTTACAGTTTCTGGATGAGTCGTACATAAGAGAAAGTCTCGAACCTCTCATCCAGAATTCTCCCTGAGTAACCGCTCTGGCAAGATATGAAAATCTGTAATTACCGTCGGACAGCTTATTCTTGAACACCCTCACCCCCTCGTCACTAAATTCAACATGAGACGGGATCATGTTGTTTGAGCCGTAGAAGGTATCACCGGGCTGATCATCGAGATTTCCGTTGTCTGCGCCCTCTGTCAATATCCTCGTATTAATGGCGAACAGACCGGCTGGGACAAAGTCTTCTATTGCCACGTATTCATATACAAGAAATCCGGATCCTGTTTTCTTGCCAGACAGGTTGATATCTAGCGTCACCTTTACAATGTCACCGAGCCTTATGTCCTTCTTTCCATTAACGTTTTCAATTGTTTTACTGATTTCCATACCGCTGGACGCCGGAGTCAATTCGTCTTCCTTTTCAGGATAGACGAAATTGAAACTGTAATTGACCAGGTTTTTGGAATTTGCAGAGATTGATATGAGGCTGTTTTTCAGCAGCGTTTCGGGCGGCAATACGATGTGAGATCCTGTTTTGCCCAGTTTTATGTTTTTGGTTTCTCCTTTTCCGTAATGGACTGTCACATCGGTGACTGCATCAGTGGAGGGCGTCTTTGCAGCATAGTACTGGCTCAGAGCCAGCAGAGCCCAACCCGTGTCGGCTGTTGAGTTGGAGGCGGCATCGGGCTTTAGCTCCCTGATAAGTCTGCCGGCCAGATTGTCAGTCTGCGCAACCGGTCCTTCTATTGCCATTAAAGCCATCAATTGAGCGGCCTGTCGACGCAGAACAGATCCCTTAAGCCCGGGATAGACCGACTGGTCTGTGATCTTCATTGATTTGATCTCGTTTTTTAGCCTCACATCACTCAGGAAACCGATTTTTTTGGCAGTCAACAACAGCAAAGCTTTGGTTTCATCATCCGCCGATGAATAATTCTTGAATATGGGCTCAAAATCCTGGTGAGTCAGAGAATTGCCTTCTGCGAGGGTCAAAATAGCCCAGCCCTTGATCCAGTCCTGGTCTTCCTCCTGATCAGATCTACTGACCGGCTTGACCAAGGCGTCCCGTATGTGTTTGAGGGCTTTCTTCAAACTTTCCTGTGGAACGGCGTATCCAGCCTGTCGTGACTTTTCCAGCGCATAGGTTGCATAGACGGTTCCCCAGAAAGAAGCGTAATTCTGTCGTGGCCAGTATGAGAACGCTCCGGAGGACAGCTGCATCGAGAGTATCCTGTCAATGGCCGCTTTGACAAACCCGTCCACCTGATCTGTATTGAAATCAGGTATAACCCCCTGAGCAACCAGAGTTTTGATGCTGACCAGAGGAAAGACGGCGGAACTTGTCTGCTCAACGCATCCAAAGGGATAAGCCATCAGATATTTGAGACCCGGTGTGATCCTGGACCAATTGGTGTGACTGAGATCAAGACTAGCGCTGAACACCTTGCCTGTCAGGTCGCTTATATCAATTGACCTGACGTAATCAGGAAATTCAGCCTTTAAATCCGTCTTAGCCGTAAACGACCCAGTCTGTGAAACCTTTATCGGAGCCAATTTTGAAGCGATTGGGATCATTTTCTCTATCGCGTCATTAAAGGTTCCTTCGGACGACTTCATCTGACCTGTAAGGCTAATCCGGGCATCCTCCATGCCTGAATCTACGTAGACGAGAATGTCAGTGGATGCATTCGAATGTGGCCCAATCTTCATTGAGCTATCCTTCAGCTTGATCTTGAATCCGTCAGATCCCTGAGCTTCAATTCTGGCTGAGCCATCTGTCTGCGTGGCGTTGTTAAGCACCAGCGGGAAGATGGCTTTGTCCCCATAACAGAGGAAACGTGGAGTTGACGGTTCCAGAGAAAATTCCTTTGATGTTACAAGGTTTTTCTGTGCAGAGGCGAATCCGCTGGTTTTGTCGGCCGCCACAACGTAGACCCTGTAGGCGGTTGTGGTATCAGGGAGAGAGAAATTTACGTCAGCCTCTCCAGCATCATTGGTGATGATGGATGAATTGAAGAAAGCAACGGGACGGAAGTCCTTCCTCAGGCTCGGAGTTACGAGCCCTGAGCCGACACCACCGCCTGTGACCGGCCTGGTCCCAAGAATTTTCAGGAGGTCCTGCGATACCAGGCCAACCCTCAGGTCTCCCGTAAAAACTGACAAGGCGAGATTGAAATCCGCCAGAGAAGACAGATCAGGAGTCTTGAATCCGGTCAGAGCCAGCACGGCCTCATTCACCACACATACGGCCATTTCACATTTGACCCCATTCCCGCTCTGGTCATTGGCCACAATCCTGATTGATGTCTGTGCGCCGGGTCTTGCTTTGAGTTCCTTTTGTCCCGGCTCGATCTCAAGTTTGATTCTTTTGATCTCTGATCGGACTTTCGCGTTGGCATAACCGCTAAAAATAGTCGGTATGTCTGAATCAGCCTGATTATAATAGACAGGGAAATTTTTTCTGGCGGATGGCGCCATCACGCCTATGAACACATTGGGTCTGTAATCACTGGCCATTGGTAAACTGAATTTGATGTTTCGCGAGTCAGCGTCAAAAACCTTTGCTTCAAAAATTTTGTCACGTTCTACAGTCGCCAGTATTTTTCTGACTGGTTTGGTTACGGTTGAGGAGGCTCGCAAGTCATCGCCGCTTTCAAATTCCTTGCCGTCCAATGACAAAACCATTTCCCCGAATGATTTGCTAAGAGCCGGTCCCTGGCTTCTCATCCATCTTTCATAGTCTTCCCAACCTACAGAGTATGTTGTTTGACTTGAGTATGTGACGTCACCCTTTTCAAAGGATACATTCACCATGTAGTCACCTGGCTGATTGAGCTCGACTTCGAAATCACCTTCGCCATTTGTGGCGGTCTGGGAGCTGGAATACTTCTTTAACCATCCTTCCTCCCAGGATTCAACCATATTTCCCTGATCATCCCTTTTCTGAAAGTTGAGAAATCTTTTCTGCAACCAGGTAATCTTCACAGGGACCTGGCCTATTGTCTTGCCCTCCGGTCCAAGAACCACAAAGCTCTGCGTTCCCAGATATCCTGATTGCACTTCAGCCGGGTGCTCTGACAGTCCTACCATGTACTTCGGTCTTGGGTTGAAAGTAGTCACCTCGGTGGCTGGCTCACCGTCAATATCAAGGGCCGTGACAGAGACCTTTACTCCATAAATCCCTGTCAGCAGTCTCGAATCAAGGGGAATACGAATGGTCATGTTTCCCTGGCCATTCAGATTTGACTCTCCTGATTCAAGGAATCTCGTATCCGAACTGGAATTTCCAAAGAAAAAATTTTCGTAGCCCTTTACTTTGTTGGTTGCGGGAACCATGTCCACTTTCCATCTAACTCTCCCATTTCGAACCGGTCCCCCCGCGTAATACCGGCAACTCACGTCTACCAGAAGTACTTCTTCCTTGATGTCCTGACCAATGTATTCTGAGGCCTGTCTATCCTGCGTTTTGAGGGACAAACTGACCAGATGGCGCGGCTCTTTGAATTGCTGCAACAGAAATGGCTGTGAATACTGACGCTTATTGTCTCCATTTCCAAGAAACGAAGTGTTGATGGTGTATGTTCCTAATGGCATGTAAGATTCAGATTTGAACTCATCCGAACACGAGCCATAGGCGTTCAGTTCAAGTTGCTTCGAATAAAGCATATCTCCTCTGGGACCAACAATTTCAACTTTGACCTTCCGGCCTTCAGGCGACACAATTTTGTCATTTTCATAGATCCTGGACAGGAACTTGAAGTAAACTGGTTCGCCAGGACGGTATATTCCCCTTTCAGTAAAAAGGTATCCTGTTTCTCGTGAATAGCTCTGCTGTGAATCTGTCTGCTGGTTCCACACGAAAGGTTTGATCCTGAAATTGTCCAGTCGAATGGCGCTTGAATCATTTTCTGCAGCGGCAATTACCCACGTAACATCAGCCAGGTTTAGTTTGACTGCCTTACCAAGTGTTGCTGCCTCCTCGCCAGAAACATTCTGAACCTCCTGGCCATTGTTAATAATCATCAGGCCGTTCTGATCGGTTTTACCTATGCTATAACTGGCTCCAGCCTTATTCTTGAGCATCAGTTCCAGATTCGCTAAAGGCATGCCTTCGCTAATCGAAGTGACCCAAATCAGAAGTGAGTCCCCTGAGAGCTTATAACTTATTGACATATCTGTAACTTGAACCAGCTGCGCATACCTGGTCTTCTCAGGATTGTCTGCGTCACTCAGTTGCATCAGCCAGGCCCCACCCTGGTCAGGTTTCTTTCTGAAACTCAGAGGTAATGAATAGGGACGAGTCCTGTCCCTGGATTCAGGAGAGAAGAATGCGTCAGAGTTTGATTCCATTTCTCTGAGGAACTGTCTGTTAACAATGCCGTTAGAAACCAGAGTCTCATAAGTTTCCCTGATCCATCCCCACGATTTTTCGTCAGGACTCGCTCCGTCGACGATCAAATCAGCCACATCCGGGACCAGCGCTGCAGGAATTCTGGTAAGTTCGGCCCTCAGGGTTGTGACACCGCTGAGACTAACAGGAAATAACTGCCTGCTCTTCAGCTCAACTATACTGGCGGACGTTTGACTGGCAATGCGGTTGTCCAGGCCAGGACCAACAAAAGAAAACGTGTTGGCCTGCATGAAGAATCGTCCGGAGTTGACGGGCGTTACCAAAGACTCAAGGGTGTAGTTCTCGTTGTGTTTAAAGTTTCCCGTAATCCTGTATTTTTGGTTGGTTTCCTTGACGAATCTGGCGGATGCGACATGTGGAGATATTTTTAATGACTTCTCAAGGTCTTTGCCGTCACAAGGATCTGACAGTGTCAGAACCACCCCCTTGTCAGCCTTGCCATTGTAATATGGTTCAACCTCGAGGATAGACAATTGCTGGGCGGGAATAAAAGTGTAGGAAAATTCCTTGGCTAACCTCAAACGGCCAGTAATGTCCGAGAAACCTTTCTTGACCTTCACCACTACAGGCGTCGTGACCGTAGAAGATTGCCGCGAAATCAGATGAAATTCGGTCAAACCTTCATTACCGGTTTTTTTATCCTGAACATCCAGCAACTCAGTCGCTATTGACGCATTTCCTGAGGTTACGGACAGAGCCTGCTTCAGGTTGGACGCAAAAACCGGTTTGTTGAAGTTGAGTCTCAATGTCCACTCGCCGGGTTTTGTCTCCCTGTAGAAATCGTCCCTGTATGCGTAAACGGTCAAATCATCAGCTTGAACACTGGTTGAAACAACCGAAAGCACAATCGCCAGGAACAGAAGCTTCAGCAAAACTCTTTTAGGCTGAATCGTCATTTGTCACCTCTCGATAAAAAAAGACAGCCAAAACTGGACAGAAAGATAAACCAACTGCTTTGAAAGATTTTCCGAAACACTGAAAATGAGGTAAGTCCCCTGCTTCAATAATAAATAATCAGAGGAAAGTTTTTAACTTTTATTTTTGATGGATCTGGATGAGTCCTGATTTAAATTAGGACGGTTGCTCTAAAAAGTGGAAATAACAAGCGGCTGGTTGTTGTTGAAAAAAACCGTTTTACTGTCGCCGGCAGGTCCCCTGTCAGGGCTGCCAGCCGGCGACGAAAGTTCAATCTTCGAAAGTTTTACTGTATCCACCATCTGATGCATCTTCTCGCCAGACACCTGCTCGAAACCCCTGATAGTCTTTAATCTTTTCATACTGATCAAGTTCTTCCTGACACTTCACACACAGACGGGCAGCGGGAAACAGTTTGAGTCGCTGTTCGGGTATCGTTTCACCACAATCCTCGCAAGCGCCGTATTCCCCATGTCTCAGCCTTTCAAGAGCGTCCTCAATTTCCTTTAGTTGTCTGTGCTGGCGCATTGAAATCCTGGCGTCCAGTTCACGCGAGATCTCTCCCGTGGCCAAGTCGATCTCGTCACCTTTTTCTATCGCGTCTATACTACGCCCCACTTTGATCGAGGCTATCATATCGAGAAGCACTTGTTTCGGATCAAATTTGGGAGCTTCCACAGGCCTCTTGGGTTCAACGGGCTCAACGCGCTCGGGCAATTTTGGAATCACAGGTTGAACTTTCTTGACCGGCTCCGGTTGTGCTGGCTTCGGGGTCTGTTCAACCAACCTGTAATAATTTTTGCCGTCCTCTATCTTGCGTTCAATTTGGCCTTTCTGGACTTTACCCCTGACACTATTGGGTACGATACCAAGTTTTTTAGCAATTTCTTCGCGTGTCATCCACATTTCTTGTCACCCCTGAATGTAATGTTGCGCCAGAATCAACAATTTAGAATCCTGAAAAGAAATGCGCGTCAAGCGCTTTCGCGCAATCTCTCTTAAACTGTCCCACGAAAAACTTCTCTCCTTGAGACAACTGAAGTATCTTTCTGTCGCGCAATAGAGCCATCAGCACAAAAATTATACCCGGGAAACCGACATTTTTAAGGCTGGAACATGAGAGGCGGCGGACTGAACAGCAGGATATTTAATTGTTTACTCGATGAAAAATACGAGAAACGTCTACGCCCCTCGTGCGCCCTATGCGCAGCGTCCTTGTGGAGCGCGGAGTGTATTTTAACTTCGTGGTGATGTCAAGTGTTTTGATCTTTGCAGCGGAGTTACTTTTCAGTTACCAGTACCGGCTGTCAGACGTAAAACCGGATTCAGGAAAAATGTTCTCACCAATGAGGCGCTGAAGCGGGCTTTCAGGTTGTCTGGATTTAATAGTCTTCTGCGTTTCCCTCAGTAAACTGGTCACATATTCTCTGCTGGACTCTTTTTCGAGTAGACTCAGGGACTGACTGAAATCGCGGGCCGCATCCTCAGGACGCCCGAGATCCTTGTATGCTACCCCACGATTGGCAAAGGCAAGTCCATGAGTTGGAGAAAGGGCTATAACCTTCGAAAACTGGTCCACAGCTGCATTGAAGTTTTTGACTGCCATGTTACTGACTGCCAATTCGTATAAAACAGATGGGGTTGCCAATCTCGGATCAATCTGAAGTGCCTTTTCCACATCCGTGATGCTTGGCCTGAATTGCTTGAGATTATAGAAACATTGACCACGAGCCAACATGGTTGAGGCGTCAGTTGGGTCCACCTTAAGAACAGTGTTAAAATCTACCACAGCCTTGTCACATTGTTGAGCCAGTTTGTAAGCCTGTCCCCTCAAAGAAGCGATCTGGACTGCATCCGGTTTTAGGGAAAGAGCCTGGTTTAGATCCTTTATGGCCTCTTCATTCCTGCCTAGCCTCAAGAGGATTTCGGCCCTGGCTACCAGTATTCCTGCGTCTGGTTTGGACAGCTTCATCAATGTTTCATAGTCACCAAGAGCTTCCTTGTTCTTCCCCAGTCTGGAATATAAATCCGCTCTGTTTATGAAAGCCCTCTCAAACCCGGGATCCAGCTCTATGGCCTTTGAAAAATCCTTCAGTCCCGCTTCGAGCTGTCCAAGAGAAACATTCACAAATCCTCTGTTATTATAAACTTCTGCGCTCTGAGGATTCAGCTTGACAGCTTTTTCGTATGCAGCAAGAGCAGCGTTGGGGTCATTACGGGCAAACAGCAGATTTCCTTTCCTGTACCATGCCATCGCATTGCCGGAATCCAGTTGCAGAGTCTTGTCCAGATCCTTGAGCGCCCTGTCGGGATACCCGAGACGTTCAAACGACAAAGCCCGAAAAAAATAAGCGTCAGGATCGTTTGGAGCGGCCTCTATTGCCTTGGTCAAATCATCTGTCGCCGGCTGATACTTTGATAACCCTAAATTTGCTTCGCCGCGGATCTTGAAGGCTCCCGGATATGAAGAGTTTTTTTCGAGAACCCTGTTCATATCCTGTAACGATTTGTCATAACGCTTCCTGTGCAAATAGATTTGACCTCGACCAAAAACAGCTTCCACCTGATTGGGGTCTTTCTCCACAGACTTCTCAAAATCCTGCAATGCCTTGTCTTCAAGCCCCTTCGATCTGTAGGCTGATCCCCTGAAGAATAATGCTTTAGCTGAGTCCGGATTCTGGGAAATGAACCGGGAATAGAGGTTGATGGCCTCATCCAGATTCCATCGCCAATGTTCCTCGACAGCCTTTGAATACAGGTTTTGACCGTTGAGCTGACAGGGCGCGCTAGCAGGTTGGAGCAATGAAAGCGTCAGGAAAAAGAAAACTGCTATTGTTATGATTTTTCTTGTCAATGCCATACCGTTGGAAATTAACAGGATCAGGTTTGAAAAGTATTTTACAAAAGTGTCCTCAAAGCTGAGAATTCAAGCGAGCATACAAATTGTTCCCAAAGACTTGCTACGGGACACTACTCCATACAGAAGCCTTCCTTTCGACTACTTCATGGATGCCACTGTTTCCTTCACTTTTTCAAGATAAACGGGTTCTCGTGGAGAAAAACCGTGCAACTCATTGACCTGCATCGACAAGGCCCTGGCAAAATCACTCCGTGCTGCTTGCCTGGCGCCCATAAATTCATAAGCAATGCCTCTCTTCAGGTAAGCTTCCCTTAGATTCGGATTCAGCTTTATACTCGTTGTGAAGTGGTCAATCGCTTCAATGATTTTCCCCTGCTTTCCAAGAGCAAGCGCCAGGTTGTAATGGGTTGAGGCGTCATCAGGGCGAAGCTGGACTACCCTTTGGAAAAGCTCCAGAGACGCTTTGAAATCACCGAGCTGTTCTTTGAGCGTCGCAAGCATTGACAGGGTATCGGGGTTAACTCCAGAGCCCTCAAGGCTTACACTCTTGTCAAGGTCTCTTACCGCCTTGTCCATCAGCCCCATGTCAAGGTAGCAGGAAGCCCTGTATGCGTAAACGGCCGCATTTGCAGGATCCAGTTCAATTGCTTTTGAAAAATCGGTGACGGCCTGCGGTAATTCAGAATTTGATTTGTGAATCCAGCCACGGTTCGCATAGGCCTTTGACAAGTCCGGGTTCAAAGAAATGGCCTTTGAAATGTCACGAAGGGCCAGGGCTGAGTTTCCCTTGGTAAAAAAAAGCCATCCCCTGTTGTTATAAAGATCCGGATACGACGGGTTGAGTTTTGCCGACTTGTTGTAATCCTCAAGAGCGTGTTCCAGGTCATTATTCCTGAAGAAGGCGTTCCCCCGTTGAAAATAAGCCAGGGAATAATCGGGGTTGAGTTGGATCGCTTTGGTCAGGTCTGTGATGGCTTTGTCAGCAAGCCCCTTCTTCAGAAACGCATGCCCCCTGTTGTAAAAGGCAAGCGCGTAATCACCATTCAACTCCACAGCCTTCGTAAAATCCCTGATTGCAGCGTCGTAATCATGCTTTTGAGTTAAAGCCCATCCCCTGTTGTTGTAAGCGTCAACATCTTTGGGATCTATACTCAGAGCCCTGCTAAAATCTTCAATAGCCCGGTCATAGGAACCTTTTCCATAGTAGGCGTTACCACGGTTGTAATATGCCAGAGAATACGATGGATTAAGTTCCAGAGCCCGAGTGTAGTCTTTTATTGCCAGATCATAATTGCCGAGACGATAATAAACGCTGCCGCGGTTGTTGAAGCCCGTCTCAAGATTTGGATCCATTTCAACAGCCCTGGAGTAATCCTCCAGCGCCTTCTGGTTATCTCCCAGTTTTTCCAGGGCCAAACCCCGACGAAAATAAGAGTCTGCTGATGTTACCCCCTGCTTTATGGCCCTGTTAAAGAAATCAAGCGCTTTGGCGTAATCACCAGCTCTATACGCTACCTTTCCATTCTCAAAATAATCCTCTGCCACTGGAGGAACCTGGGCAAAACTGAGCGCATTGGCCAAAAACAGAAGGATTAGTAAATTGAAAGCCGCTCTCATTTTCATCAGACTTGCCACACATTGATTATTGGTAGACATTTATATATTATCACATCAGATAATTAGATGTCTATATTAAAGTCCTGACTTCGCAGTATTAAAGTAATCTGTAATAAACTACTACTGCAAGGGACGTCTCCCTGCAAAGTCCTATCAAGCTGTTTAAGTTTCACACATTACAATTCGTATCTTCCAATACCTCTAATCCGGAACTGAAAACCATAGGCGCCTTTATGACAATTCATCAGGCTTTGATTGCTTGTCAGGAATGGTTCACATAGTTGTATAAATACAGACATTTTGTTTGAGGATTGGTTCCTGCGCCTTCACAACACCGGTGTGTCAGCCATTGGGTCCGACATTCCACCGAGCTATAAATGTCTGTGGTAATTGAACTCTCATTCTATAGATCCATCAATAGACCGGCCAGACAGGCCGTCATCAGTCCTGACAGCAAACCGGCCAAAAGAGCCTTCAAACCCAAGGAAGCAACCTCCTTTCCCCGCTCGGGCGCCAGAGATGACACCCCTCCGATGAGAATGCCGAGACTCCCAAAATTTGCGAAAGAACAAAGGGCGAAGGTAAGTATCATCACTGAACGCGGCTGCAACTGGCCCTCTAATGCAATATTCTGCATCTGGCTGTAAGCTATCCATTCGTTAAAGACCGTTTTAATGGCCAAGAGTTTCCCGGCGACTATGCAATCAGTCCACGGGATGCCTATCATAAAGGCCACTGGAGCAAAAACAAACGAACCAATTTGATCGAAAGACGTGCCAAAAATGGCCAACGCAGAGTTAGACAGGTGGATGACTGAAACGAAAGCCATTAAAATGGCCGCGACGGATAGAGTCAACTTCAGGCCATCGAGGGCGCCGTTAGAAAGAGCTTCTATTGGTCCAGTGTCGTGGGATACGACATCCCTGAGCTTAACTTTTCCGGAGGTTTCAGGGACGTCCGTTTCCGGCACGATAATTTTGGACAAAGCCAGAGCAGCCGGGGCATTCATAAAGCTGGCGGCAAGGATGTAACCCGGATTGGCGCCGAAGACTCCAACGTAAACAGCCATCACCGATCCCGCTATAGTAGCCATGAAACAGGTCATCAGAGAAAATAACTCTGAGTGGGTCATTCTACCCAAAAGATTTTTCAGACCCGATATAGCTTCTATGCCCATGAAAATAAACATGGACGCCGCCAGTGTCTCAGCTCCGGAGGTCTTCATGGCCCGACTCATGAGCTTTGCCAGACCGACTGTTATCAGCGGTAGTATTCTAAAATAATTGAGTAATCCCATCATGGAACTTACAAATATTATGACTGATCCCATGCTCAGAATTGTCAGGTCCTTTTGATCGGCCAAAGACCCAAAAAGGAACTGCGATCCTTTCGAGGCAAAAAATGTAATATTTTCAAAGAAAACACGAGCTTTTGCAAAAAAGACTTCTGGGTAGGTTTTCAGTATTATGATCGCGAAGAAAAACTGAATTCCGATCCCCCAGGCAACTAAAAACCAGTTGATTCTTTTCCTGTCAGTGGATAGAACAACGCACAAGAGCAATATTAATGTCATCCCTATCAGGGCGTTCAATCTTGGTAACATGAGTGAATCCTGTGAAATTGCGTTTCTGGGACAAGACTGATGAAAGCTTACCCACTTTAGCACCATGATTGGGAAATCGACCTCATTTTTCGTGGCCATGATTCAAACTATTTTTGTTTCCATCTATCGGATGCGCCTCTGGAAATCTGCCGAAGCGTGAATTCGATGAGAATCATTTTGTTCAGGCCCGGAATTCTGGTCGGCTTAGAAGCAAATAATGACATTTGAAAGACAAAAGATCCGAAGCCTTGCAAGGTCTTTGCTGGCACCAGAAAGTATGGTTGTTGCCGGTTTCGCCGTCGCCATATTGATCGGGGCAGTCCTGCTTAGCTCACCGTGGAGTGTGACAAACCAGCCCATAAGCTTTGTTGACGCCCTGTTTACCTCTACTTCCGCCGTATGCGTCACAGGCCTGACAGTGCTTGACACAAGCAGGGATTACAGTTTCTTTGGACAAATAGTCATTCTGATCCTCATCCAGACAGGTGGATTAGGAATAATGACCTTTGCGGCGCTCACTTTTCAGATTCTTGGATTGCGTTTTTCATTGCAGACATCAGCTGTTTTGCATGACACATTTTTTCAGAAGGACATTGGCTCTTCATTTCAGGATGCCTTCAGGACCATACTGGCCTTGACAATCGCTATAGAAGGCATCGGAATCGTTTTGCTGACAATATTTTTTGCTCCTCGCCTGGACAGCTACACTGATGTAATCTTTTTTTCACTTTTCCATTCTGTTTCAGCGTTTTGCAACGCGGGATTTGCCCTTGCAACCGATAACCTTGTCTTGTGGAAAGATAGTGAGGGGATTCTGACAACAGTAATGTTGCTAATAATAGCCGGTGGCCTCGGTTATTCGGTGTTATACGAGCTTTTTACTAGGATTAGATCCAAGAGGCAAAAGGATAAATCTCCTCATTCTATAAGGCTTTCACTGCATTCACGGGTTGTCCTTTTTGTCTCAGGGCTGCTCATAATCTCAGGAACAGCATTGATAGCCATTTTTGGCCTGAACGCCAATGAAAAGACATTGTGGGAAAAAGTTTTTCACGCACTCTTCCAATCAGTTTCATCCCGAACAGCCGGATTTAACTCCGTAGACATGGGCGGAATTCCTCACGCTTCACTACTGGTAATTATCATTCTGATGTTTGTAGGTGGATCTCCAGGTTCCTGCGCTGGAGGCGTAAAAACATCGTCCATGGCCATCTACTGGGCTCGTCTGGTCTCAGGGCTACGGGGAGCGAAGGAAGTCCGGCTACATGACAGACGTCTGCCACTGGAGCTTGTATCCCGGACAGATCTTCTGATCACAGTTGCGATCATATTCAACATAATTGGATCAATGGTTCTTTTCACTACGGAATCCGGCATGAAGGTTGATTCCATGGCCCTGGTATTCGAGCAGGTCAGCGCGTTTGGAACAGTCGGACTATCTACCGGCATTACGGCCCAACTTTCAACTCCAGGAAAGCTCTGGATAATTTTGACGATGTTTGTGGGAAGACTAGGTCCTTTGACAATAGTCATGTTGATGATCCCGAAATCCACTTCAAACATCAGCTATCCCAAAGGTACGGTGATGATTGGATGAAACGTTTCAGGAAACTAATATGTGTTATCGGTTTAGGGCAGTTCGGTAGTGAACTTGCCCGCGAGCTGGCCCAGCGTTGCGAAGTGCTTGCCTTGGACAACAGCGAAGACAGGGTGAACGCCATTGCGGATTCGGTTCAGAGGGCTATGATAGTTGACGCCAGAGATTTTGCGGGACTCAGCGCGCTTGTCAGAGACGATTTCGACGAAGCCGTGGTAAGTCTGGGAGAAAGCATGGAAGCAAGCGTGCTTTGCACATTGCACTTGCAGAAAATAGGAATCAAAACCATCCGGGCCAAGGCCACCAGTGAAGATCACGCCGCAATACTCAGGGCTGTCGGCGCAACAGAGACTATCTTTCCGGAGAGGGAGACTGCCAAACGGATTGCCGCTCAAATCATTAACCCCAATCTTCTTGATTTCATTCCTCTGGCAGAGGATTTTGAAGTCATGGATGTGGGAGTCCCGGATTCGTTTCATGGAAAAAGCCTGTTGACTCTAAAATTGAGAGAAAGATTTGGTGTTTTTGTCATTGCCGTCAAAGAGCTTATTCCACCGAGATTCGTCTTCCTGCCAGGTCCGGATTTTGTTGTAAAACCCAGCGATGTGCTCGTCATGATTGGGAAAGAAGAAGATCTGGCAAGAATCCAGCAGTCAACAGTCGATTGAAAGGCACGCCGCGTGGTTCAAGGCTGACTAATCATGCCGGATTAATGATGGGAATTCACCAAGAGTGACAAACCTGGTGTCGTATTTTTCTACCAGCCATCTGAAAAATCTTTTCAATTTCCGTAGAAATTTATGGACGGCCTCTTCGGTAGGGTGCAGAGGATTCAAGCCTGGAGCCAACTCCGAGGAATGGAAAAAAATGGTCAGGAAACGACCCCCTTTCATTGTGTGAAACATGACGCCGGCCTTGGATGCGTTGAGCCCCACCCAGGCCGGTTGCGCCGGAATGGAAACCATGCTCGCTGCCAGATTCATGATCCTGTCATTCCGTATGATTCCCAGTGAACGGCTTCTCTCAAGAAGAGCGCCCGCATTACCAAATGCCGCATTTATAGTGACCGGAGCTTCCAGAACCCTGGAGGTTCCAGTCTTCACAGGATTTGCCGGATCCGGATAATATGGATCGCTCGGGGCCATCAAATGATCCGGTCCACCGTATTCACTTCGGAGAGGTTCTATGCTGCTGTCAACCATGAAGCCCATGGCCTCTACTATCGAGAACATTTTAGGCCCAAGGTTAAAGCGTCCCATGCGAAAGCTAAGCGGTCTGGTTCCCGATAGGTCAGCCAACTCTCTTGTCAGATTTTTCATTTTGGATTCCAAAATGCCTTTCGGGATGAGCTCCGAGGGAACAGGTTGTCGCACATCGAGTTCGTAGAGCGGCTCAGTATTCCAGTGATGCAAATGAGCCCCTATCTCAGCATTCCAGCGACTCTGAAACCTTGAAAGAATTTGTTTGCATTCATGATTCCTGGCTACCTGATAACTGACCAGTAATACGGGTCTTATTCCAAATTCTGAGAAAATTGGATCAAGCCTCCAAAGATGTCTTACATTCGTGGAAGACGTGATCCCCGAACTGTAGGAACCGGAGAAAAGCCCCTCTTCTTCAACGTCTATAGTAACAGCGACATTCAGTCTATTATCATTCATGGATTATGACTTTTTTGCTCCATGGTCCTTGCATCCCTGATCAAAGCGCTTTTCAGAAATTTCCAACACCCTCGTGTTCTTTAGAAGATAGAATGTAATAGCCAAAAACAGGACTGCAGCGCCCACATCGAAAAATGTGAAGCTGGACAATGTCTTGTAATCGAGAGTAATCACCTTTCGAGCTATGGCTATTATGGCCACCATCACGACAATCTCTACACGTATCGTTCGATCTTCATGATAGGAATTGATGGTTTCAAGTAATTCGACTCCGATCAGGACTAGCAGAAACTGTCCAAATATTTCAAGGAATTCATTCACTTCCAGTAGGAACATTGGGGGAGAAAACAGATCGATTACAATCAGGTATCCCAGCTCCAGTGTCCCAAAAAATATCACTACTCCCATCATAGCCATCATTGTGATCGCCACATATTTCTCAAAATCTCTGATCCAGTTACCCATGTTCATCCCAACTACCCCCTGGAAAAGGACTGCAGACGCTTCAACATGCAGGCTGACGCAGCTATTGATCTTACAGCGGTAAACATCAATCCGTTCATGACAGTTTTCGAGTCATGTTTCTTTATTGATTTACACGACATTCAGTTTTTTTGCGAATTCAAATATCAAAACGGCCGTAAAATAACCTGCGACGCAATACATAATGTTATACTTTATATTAGTGTTTTATTTTATTGATATCAAATAACTTTGACTGATTTTACCTGGTGTGGTAATATAAGGGCAGCTCGTAAGGATGACGGGGCGGGGCTCAATTAGTGGTTGTAATTGGGCGCTGCTTTCACAGTCTTTTGAATTGCTGAAAAATCAAAAGGTGTAGATGTAGAGAGATCAAAATGAGCAGGAAAATCTTTTTATCCATCTTGAGTATGGGCGCAATTATATCGATGTTTTGCGGGGCGTGTTTGGCTCAGGAAGGCGCGTCTGGCGCCATATCCAGTGTTCGAATATCACCGGACATGAGACAGGTCGTTGTCCGGGCGGACGGTGTTTTAGGCAAACATACAGCATTTGCATTTGAGAAGCCCTACAGACTGGTGGTGGATTTTGATTCCACCACGTTAGGCAGAATATCCAACAAGATCAAGCTCGATCGGCCACCAATAGGGGAGATCCGTCTTGGTAAGCTTGAGAATCGCGCCAGACTGGTTATCGATTTTGGAGATTATCCTGTGCCTGCATACGCCATTGAGCGCCATGAGAACATGGCAGTGATCGCTCTGGGTGAGACCACAATGCCGAAGACTGAGAGACAGGTGGAGAACCTCCAGGAAGCGGAGAAAAAGCAACCTAAGCGTCCGATCGTGAACTCGCAGCCGGCTCCTTTGAAAAAAGAGCCTAAAAGAACCGTTGAACCGGTTCCAGCCCCTGCTCCGATAAGAAACCCGGTTGCCACATCACAGCCGAAGCCTACCCATGAGACCGGGCCAAAGGAGCATGTGGTCAAGAAGGTATTACTCTCGAATGACCTGCTTCTGGTGGAACTGGCGGACCCACAGAACCCCGCTCTTTCATATCACCTTGCCCTCGACATCGACATGAAAGACCACACATTGAGAGGAGCATCAATCAGTGGCCTCAATGGTGAGGTTAAACGATTTGAGATCTCCGAGGTACCTGACGACCACCCGGTAGCAGAAAACAAAGCCCAGCTTCCGGGCTCTACCGCAACAACAGGTCCGCGGAAATCCGGTCAATCCAACACGGTATTTGACAGCAGACCTATGGAAAAACCCAGAAACGTCTTCAACACTATGCCATCAGTCACCTCGATACAGCCCCCAGAGGCGCATGCAATTCAGAACCCACTGAAGATGGAAGAGTTTAAATTGCAAGTTAGAGGAGATCACTGAGAACACTTTCACCTATTGTCCCGGACTGAATGTAACCATGAATTACTCCCGTCCCGTATGATGATTAATGCGGTAGCTTTGAACAAATCCCGCATGACATACCCTCCCGACAAGTCAGTATCATATTGTTTCACTGAGATTCATCATGAATAGTTGACGTATATCGCTTGACTGAAACCAAATAAACTTTATGATGTTAAAGGTTCTGATGTCTGTGATCGGAATGAATCAAAACGTTTCATAAGAGAAAGGGGTCTTAAAGATGCCGCATACAGTGCCCGTGTCCAAGCTAATGCTAAGTCCTCACTCATGGCCTCAGTTAAGAGCTGACGCAGAAATACGTGACGCCATAAAGCTTCTCAGAATTTTATCTGAGGATGAAAAACTCGAACATGGCAGATCCACCCCCCTAGTTTTTGACAATGACTACAACCTGGTGGGGTTAGTTCGCTTAACAGACTTACTCCGTAATGTCAGGCATTTATGTGAACAACAAGAAGGCGCGTGCGATCTCGGGGACGCAGTAAGGCCAATCCGTAACATAACCAAAAAGTTCCCTGGCTTTGTGTCTCCTGATGATAACATACTAAATGCCTTGGACATTATGATAGATCATTCCGTGACCCTTGTTCCTGTAATCAAAGATGGAAAACTGGTAGGAATGTTGAAACTTGCTGATATCTTCGACACAATCTCCTCACTTTTATTTGATGAGGGAAATCCGATGGAACGAAGCAGAATAATGAAGTTTCTGCATATTGGTTAATCAGCCTCCAGATAGGCCACCTGTTCCTGATAGCAACAAGATCACGTGACATCTGAGTCAAGAGACAGGAGCCTGATCTTGGGCGCATTCCATGTTTGTTGGTGTGTCAAAATAGTATTACCATTTTTATTCAGGGAGTTACATATGAAGCGTCTGGCTATAATATTCGTGGTGGTTGTCTGCGGACTGTCCTGGTCCGCTCAACCGGCCATGAGTCAGGATTCCTCATCCAGAAATTCACTGCTAGTAATTCAGGGGAAGGTGGAAGATGGCAGCGGAAATTCGCTGGGTGAGAGTGAAATCCTTCTATTCCTCGATGGCAAGCAGTTTAATATCGAGGAATCCACTGCTCTTGGAAGCGTAAAAGTCAAGAAACATCACACCGGAAAGAACGGACTGTTTCTGATAGACATTCATGCCCCACCGGAGGTTATAACCAAAGGATCGTGGGCGATACAAGCTTCCAAAACAAGTTTCAAAACATCCGATTTAATTCCTGTAAAAAACATAACGGACGAAGGTGTCAATCAATCAGGGGAACGCGAGTTTTCAGGCAGAACTGAGGTCAAACTTCAGAGAGTCCAGGGTCCTGCTTTCTGGCTGGCTCTGGCAGTCCTCATCGGCGTTTACGTGCTTATATCGCTCGAACTGGTTCACAGAACCCTGGCGGCTCTGATCGGAGCTGCCGTCGTCTTGACAATAACGCATACCGTTGGCCACTTTTACCCCGATTATCAATTGCTTACCTTTGAACAGTCCTTAGGGGTCGTGGACTGGAATGTTATTTTCCTGCTCATGGGAATGATGATAATTGTCGGCGTCTTAAAAGAATCGGGTGTCTTTCAGTGGCTCGCTTACAAGTCTTTTCAGTTGTCGAAGGGTCGGGTCTTCCTTTTAGCGGCTTCATTGTGCGCGGTAACAGCCTTCTTGAGCGCATTTTTGGATAATGTAACAACGATGCTTTTGCTGACTCCTGTGACAATAGAAATATCGCTGGTTCTGGGTATTTCTCCCTTTGCCCTTCTAATACCTGAGATCATGGCGTCAAACTTTGGTGGAACCGCTACGCTCATAGGCGACCCTCCAAATATTATGATAGGATCCTATGCCGGACTGAGCTTTAACGATTTCTTCCTCACACTGACCCCGGTAGTGGTCATCACCATGGTCGTTCAGATCCTTTATACTAAATGGTATTACGGGCGTGACTTTTCGTCCGCCAAAATAGAAGATGTTGACAAGACCATTGTTTTTTTAAGAGAAAAATACAGGATCACAAACCTGAAGCTTTTATACGTCGGGGGAACGGTCCTTTTAGGTGTGATATTACTATTTATACTTCATGGTTTTTTCCACATGGAGGTAAGCGTAGCGGCATTGTTGGGAGCTGCGCTCATAGTCTTCCTCAACAGAACAGACATCGTTCACACCCTTGAGAATGATGTTGAATGGCCGTCTCTCGTATTTTTCATAATGCTCTTCATAATAGTTGGAGCTGCTGACGAAACAGGGATACTTCAGTTCGTGGCTAACTGGCTCAGGGAAGTGTCATCTGGCAATCTGGTAATGGCGATCCTATTGATACTGTGGACATCGGCCATACTGTCAGCGATCGTAGACAATATTCCTTTTACGGCCACGATGTTGCCCGTAGTCGCGCTGCTGAGCAAGTCAATCCCGGGAGCAGAGACAGGGGTTCTTTGGTGGGCTTTGGCCTTGGGAGCGTGTTTTGGTGGCAATGGCACTATCATTGGCGCTTCAGCCAACGTAATAACGACAGGCATAGCCGAAAAGGCAGGCTATAAAATATCGTTCGTGGATTTCATTAAACACGGAACTCCCATAACGATCGTTAGCCTTATAATCTCATCCGCATATCTTCTTTTAGTGCTGAAATAAAATGTGTGGGCGCCGCAGTTTGATGCGGCGCCTGCATCAAACCGAACCAAAAACTTTTCCTAGAAACATTCAGTCTGTCAGTCTTATCAACTATCGTCACTCTTCTGAAACATACTTTCTGGTCCAATGTGTCAGATTGATAAAACCTCATTTCCAAAAGACTTTTTTTAGATTAAACTGACCGGTAAAAGCCAGGTAGGGGGTTTATATGAAATATCAACCCATCAGCTTTGAACCTTTCTTTAGTTGGGTGAACAGATCCAGAATCCTGTATGCGCCCGGAGTAAGAAAAGAGCTGGGTTACGAGCTTTCCCTGTTGGGCGCCCAAAACGTGCTGATCATCAGCGATCAGGGAATAACCAACGCCGGTATAACGCAAAAGATTGTCGAACAAATATCAAATTCCGAACTAAATTTGGCCGGGATATTTGACAACATCCAGCAGGACGCCAGAATACCAAACGTCAACCAGGGCGCAGGGTTTTACAGGGACCGTGGAGCCGATTCAATGGTTGTCGTTGGAGGTGGCAGCGTAATGGACACCGCCAAAGCGATAAACATACTCATCGGATCAGGAATGGATGATTTCAAACCTTTGGCTGACCAGGCCGGTTTATGGGAAGACGCAAGACCCCTGCCCCCACACATCGCGCTTCCAACCACTGCTGGCACAGGCTGTGAGGTTACAAACGCCCTGGTTGTTCTGGATGTTGATTCGAAGGCAAAGCTTTCTGTTACACATCCCTTCTGCAATTCTGATGTCGCCATGCTAGACCCGGAACTCACCGTGAGCCTGCCGCCGAAAATAACTGCTTTTACAGGAATGGACGCTCTGACTCATGCAATTGAAGCAGTCAGTTCAATTGGAGCAGAGCCAATTTCTGATTCCCTGGGGCTACATGCAATTCGCCTCATCTCCACTTATCTGCCTGTTGCGGTAAATGATCCGGAAAATATAGAAGCTCGGGGAAACATGCTGATTGCTTCAACCATGGCGGCAATGAGTTTCGTAAACACGATGACCGGGGCAACTCACGCGACGGCGCATGCGCTCGGCGCTCTCCACGGAATACCGCATGGAATGGCAAACTCCATAATGTTGCCGTTAGTCATGGAGTTTAACTGTCAGGAAATTCCTCAGCGTTATGCAATGATAGCTGACGCTCTTGGGATTGATTCGCACGGAGACGATTCGTTGATAGCAGCCAGAAAAGCTATTCAGGCAGTCGTGGAGCTCAAGGAATCCATAGGCCTGACCGAGACCCTCAGAGACTATGGGATCGGTGTAGCGCCCGAACAACTATCGCCTTTGGTGGAATTGGCGGCCGGAGATGGCCAGATATCGTATAACCCAAGATACGTTGAAGAAGCCGACTTGATGGAGCTATTCAAGCGGGCAATATGATAAAATGGAGGTATATATGGAGTATTGGAAAGACCAGAACGAGCCTATAACAGCTTTTCTGAAACTTTTTGACAAGGCCAAAGAGGACCCGGAACTCTCAGAGGGTCTTAAGAAGGTTAACCAGTTGATCTGGTTTGATTATACCGAGGACGGACCCGATTGTTCGTTTCACGTAGACTGCCGGAACGGACAGATAATGGCAAATCAGGGTAGACCATCAGAACAGCCTGATTTGACGATGAGTCTCTCTGCAGATGACGCCCACAGATCATGGTCGAACAAACTCAACCCCGTCATGGCGATAACAAGAAAAAAGATCCGGGTTAAGGGTTCTGCTACGGGACTGCTGAAACTGGCCCCCAAGCTCAAGAAAGTCGCCGTCATCTATGAGCAGGCGCTAAATGAATTGAATTTATCAGACAAGATTTTGAAATAGTCCCGATCGGAGATATTCCAGGATGTTCGCTAATACAGGAAAGATAGTCTGGGCGGATCTCAGTTCAGGAACTGCAGGGCAAAGGCCTGTACCGGAGCATTATTACAGAAAATACATTGGCGGGGCAGGATTAGCCGCCCGACTATTCTGGGACCATGGACGGTTTGACTCGGGGCCTCTGGAACCGGAATCTTTGATCATATTCATGAACGGCCCCTTTGCAGGAATCAAACTTTCTGGGTGCTCCAGAGCGGCTGTCGCCGGGAAATCACCTCTGACTGACCATTGGGGGGATTCGTCCTGTGGGGGCCATTTTGCGCCAGAATTGCGTTATGCCGGTTTTGACGGGATTGCTCTTGTAGGTAGATCAGACTCCCCTTGTGTCCTGCTCATCCGGGATGAAATTCCAGAAATATTACCCGCCGGCGAATTGTGGGGCATGGGCGTCTTCCAGACGACGTCCCTAATCAGGCAAAAATACGGGAAGAATGCAAGATCACTGGTCATAGGACAAGCAGGCGAGAACCTGGTGAATTACGCCTGCATCATAAATGAGGGGCACCACGCTTTTGGACGCGCCGGCTACGGCGCTGTAATGGGATCCAAGAATTTAAAGGCTATTATAGTCAAATCCTCCGAACAAAGATATTCCGCTGCGGAGCCCGAACTCCTTGACAAACTAAAACGGGAACTGGACCTTAAAATCAGGGAATCCGTCACATCCCAGGTACTGCATGAAAACGGAACAGCAGCCAACCTCGAAGGCGGCGTTCACATCGGAGACGTGCCAATAAAAAACTTTACTTCCAGCTTTTGGGAAGAAATGGCCGAGGCGCTGACCGGATCCACCCTGAGTGATACATATCTCACCAACAAGGCCGCTTGCGCTTTCTGCAAGATCGCATGCAAAAGAGTCGTCGAAGTTGTTCAAGGATCGTATGCCGTGCCCAAAGGACCTGGCCCCGAATACGAGACCATTGCCGCTTTTGGCTCAATGTTGGGTTCAAAAGACCTGGCCGCTACATGTAAGGCAGCCAGAATCTGTAATGACTATGGAATAGACACCATAACCGCGGGCTCTACAATCGCCTGGGCTATGGAGGCTCAGGAGAAATCAGTCCTGACACCTCTGCATACCGACGGAGTCACCCTAGACTGGGGTGACATGGAGACCGTAATCGATGTTGTGCTGCCTAAAATTGCTTTGAGGCAAGGCAGGCTTGGGGAATTGCTCAGCCTTGGCAGTTTCCAGGCTTCCAGGGAGATTGGCGCTGGATCATCCTCCTGGCTCACGACGTCTAAGGGCCTTGAAGCTCCCATGCATGATCCTCGAGGCGGTGGTCACGGCCTGGCATTGACTTATTCAATCAGTCACAGAGGGGCTTGTCACACGGCAAACCCAATGCTTTTCATGGAAATGGGGGCCTGTTACTACCCTGAAATTGGATTTGAATATGAGCTTGAGCCCATGTCTGCCGAAAATAAGGCTGAATCGGCCCTGTTAGGTGTCCAGATCGGGGCTCTGGAAAACAGTTCATGTTACTGCCAGTTTGCAGATCGCGAAATCGCCATACCAGAATGGGTCGACCTGTTTAATTTTTCAGCTGCTTACAACTGGACAGCTCAGGACATGATGTCAGCCGGAATGAGGGTGTTCTATCTGCAGCGCCTTTTGAATTACAGGTTTGGACTCCGGGCCTGTGACGATTCACTGTCTTCCAGACTGCTTGAACCAGCCACAGATGGGGCTCCTGAAGGAATCAGGATTGATTTTGATTACATGAAAAGACGCTTTTATGAGCTTGCTGAGCTGGATGAGACATTGGGAGTCCCTCAAAGAGAGGCTCTGGAAAAACTCGGCATGTTCGAAGAAGCAGATCTGGTGTGGTCGTAACAACCGTTGAAAGTTTGGCTAAAACCTGTGGGTCTAGTCAGAAAATACGTCCAAGACCGGTGTATCGATGTTCCAGTAGATGAAACTACTGATAACATACTGCGATTACTGAATATCCCCTTGTGTGTCAGACCACTGGCTCTGGTTAACAACAGGAGATCACGCCCAGACCAGAGGCTTCAGGAAGGCGACGTGATCACCATAGTCTCCACAATAATGGGTGGATGATAACTTCTGTGAAATCTGTCAAACGTGTTTGTTCTCAAACCATCTCATCAGGGCCACCAATGTCCAGATCTGTCTGTTGTTGTCTCGTTTTCCGGCAAGATGATCCTGGAGCAGACTAGCGCAATACTGAGAATTCAACAAACCCGTCTCCCTGATCTTTTTGGGGGACAAATATTCTGAAACCAGAGGTTTAAGCTCTTCCCTGATCCAGTGAGGCATAGGCGGAGTGAAGCCTTTCTTCTTGCCTTTGCGTATCTCCGGCGGGAGCAGAGTTCTGACCGCTCGCCTCAGGAGTCTCTTGGTTTCCAGTAGCCGGGTCTTGATTTGTGGTGGCATCATGGCCACTTTTTCCACGAGTTCATGATCAAGAAGAGGCACCCTTGCCTCAAGTGAATTGAACATTGTCATCCGATCAACTTTGACAAGGTTATCGTCCAGCAGGAATGTTTTAGCGTCAACATAGAGTAGTTGATTCAGGGGATCGGCGTGACTCACTCTCCTGAAGTGACGCTCAAAAGTCCCGAAACTGTCCTCAAATAGACCTTTCATGAAATCGGGCGTCAAAAGCCGCTTCTTTTCTTCTTCGTTGAAAATGACCTTCCACCAGTAGTGGCCTTTGTCAAAAGGAAGGTCAGCTCCTGTGACAAATCTCTTTGCCTTGTAGTCAAAACTGATTCTTTCCATGGACGTTGGCAGAGCAAAAACAAGTGGATTAATAATTCTGGCTCTGATCCATGAGGGTATTGACTGAAAAAGCCTGCTAACTTTATATGCGACATGAGTCGGATAGCCTGCAAAAATCTCATCACCACCATCGCCGGTAAGAGTCACCTTAACGCTTGAAACAGCAAGCTTTGAGACAAGAAAAGTTGGAATCGCAGAATAGTCGGCAAACGGCTCGTCAAAATAATCCAGTAGTTCCACCATTGAATCAACCATGCCGGGTGACACGACCTGCTCTGTGTGCTCACATCCCAGAGTTTCAGCTACCAGTCTGGCTTCCGCGGATTCATCATAAGTCTTTCGATCAAAGCCTATTGTGAAGGTTTTGAGTCTTGCCTTGAGATTTTTCACCATTACAGCCGCAATTGTGGTGGAATCCAGACCACCGCTCAAGAAAGCTCCAATAGGAACATCCGACACCATCTGGCCAGAGACAGATTTCTCTATGAGGTTGATCACTTCTGTCTCATAGTCTCGGCTTAGATCGAACTGAAAACCCTTGTCAGGAACCGTAATATCCCAATAACTCCTGATGGTTATACCACCCGAATCACATACGGCCATACTGGCGGGTGGAAGTTTGCGAATGCTTTTGAACGCAGTGGCGGGAGTAGGCACATACATGAGTGACAGGTAATCGTAGATGCCTTGCCAGTCAGGGCTATGATCGACTGGAGCCTTCAAAACAGACTTCATCTCGCTACCAAAGTAGATGGTCCCGTCAGAATTGACTGAATAGAATAAGGGCTTTATTCCAAGACGATCACGAGCAAGAAGCAGTTTTTTATTCCTGGAATCCCAGACGCTAAAAGCGAACATTCCGTTGAGACTGTTGACGCAGTCTTCTCCATGTTCCTCGTATAGGTGTATTATTACTTCTGTATCCGAATCTGTCCTGAAAACATGTCCACGATTAACCAGTTCCTTGCGCAACTGCCTGAAATTATAGATCTCCCCGTTAAATACTATCCAGACGGTTTTGTCTTCATTGCAGATGGGCTGGGCGCCACCACTGAGGTCAATGATACTGAGCCGCCTCATGGCTATCCCTACAGGCCCATTTACATAGTAACCCTCATCATCCGGACCACGACGCACGAGCGTCGCGTTCATACTCCTCAATAGCTCCTCGGACACTTGTCTTGAAGAGTCCAGGCAAAATATTCCGCATATTCCACACATTGTTTATTTTCGAAGGTCAGAAGGACTGTATTTGAAAGCGGACAGGATCTTCCCCGTCACACCCGTCTCTACGAGACTAATCTATTCATGTTCCCGCAATCGCAGTGACGCAAACTGGTCCAGTATTAATCCAAAAAAAATCGTATTAAAGCCCCCTGCCAGAAAAAGCACAGCTCCACTGCTGAATTGCTGGAACAGTATCAGGTTTCTTACTGTGATTACCACACCCATCAAAACCATAAACAGACCCGCAGGGAAAAACAGCCTGTTTGGATTGGCGAGAGTTATGATCCTCAAGATTAACATAAGGAACTTGAACCCGTCACTAAAAGGTCTAAGCTTACTGTGAGTGCCTGACTCCCGCCTGTTAACCTCAACCGGTATAAAATCCACGTTGTAGCCCGACATTAGAAAACTCAGACTGCTTGTTGAAGGAAAGGAATATCCGTTCGGATAGATGTGGATGAATTTGCAGGCTATATCATGCCTGAACGCCCGAAATCCGGATGTAAGATCAGGAATTTCTCTTTCCGCAAGAAACGACGACAATCGTGTCAGAATGACGTTGCCCAGATTCCTGAGCTGTGAGCCCGATTCCTTATCAAATGTCCTGCATCCTACAACAAGATCGTACTCATTCAGTCTGCTCAGGAGTTTTGGCAAGTCCGACGGATTGTGTTGTCCATCAGCGTCTATTACCGCTACAAGGCCTCCGTTTATAGCCCTGAGAGCCGTCTTGAGGCATGCGCCATTGCCCTTGTTCAGTGGATGGGATATTACAGTGGCCCCCGATCTCTCAGCTACCCTGGCCGTAGAGTCAGTGGAACCGTCATCGATAACCAGAACCCTGGCCTCTGGAACGGCGCCAAATACGCCATTAATTACTTCGCCAATCGTCTTTTCCTCGTTGAAGGCAGGGATGACCACGGTTACAGGCTCTTCAATTGAACAGGATTTTTGTGAAGCCAATGAACTTTCCTTCAAAAAAATATTCAGGATCTCGGGACTGGCAAAACTGGGCCACTTCCCTTTGAATATTGACCTAAAGACTGAATCCGGACCGGCCCTGAGTCCTCCCTAAAAAAGCGAAGATTTTTGATCCTTGTAATTACTCAAGTTTATCATGAATCAGATTCAAAATGAAATAGGAAGGTATGAAGAAGGGAGTTTTGGTGGCGGTGCAGGGACTTGAACCCCGGACACTGCGGATATGAGCCGCATGCTCTAACCTACTGAGCTACACCGCCACAACATCCATCAGAATAACATTCCCCTTGCAGGACTGTCAAGATAATGAAAACTCTGAAAACCTAAAAGAACATATCCACATTCTTCGTCATTATCGTAAAAGAAGGCGAACAACGTTCATTTGCTCCTGTATATCCAAATACATAGCTTCCACACCGTCGAGACTCTCCGCTGTGGCCTTTTTTTCTATCCGTTCCGCCAGTGACGCTATTTCGGTTAATTGAAGATTCAGGGCCGCGCCTTTGATCGAATGAGCCCTCTTTCGGACCGTTTGAACGTCCTGGCTGTCAAGCCCGGTCTTCAACCCAGGTAGATCTTCGTTTTCGGTGTAATCGACAAACACTCCGAGAAATTCAAGGACATCTTCCCTGTCTATTCCCAGCTCTTCGGCCATTTCCTCTATGCTGGTCATCAGTCAACCTCACTCGTCAGCTTTATTGGGTTTATCAAGGACGCCCGGATTTGGCCTTCAGTCGGGTTTCCTCAACAAATTGTTTCTTCGCCGTGTCACCTGCTTTAGCGCCTGTGGACCGGTGTCAGAAACTTAAACTCTTCAGGTTTCTCATCCTATTATTTTCTGAACAAATTTGGGTATCGCGTCCTGCTTCCTGTTCATGACGACGCCGAGCAGCTTTTCCTTTTCACAGGACAGTCTGTTTATCGCCATTGCCAACTTACGATGGTTGAGTTTCGTAGCGCTCGCAATGAAAATGACGTGGTCAAGCTTATTTGCCAGAAAGCTTGTTACCGGAGAGGACAGCGCCGGTGAAGAATCAAATATAATGTAGTCGTATTCCGTTCTTAGAAAAGTCAGAAAGCTTTCGAAGCCGGATTCATTCTCTTCTTCGTTGTTAAGAACTTCAGGGTTTATTATCTGAATGAACGAGAGGTCTGTCTGTTCCAGTCCGTACTCCCTGAAGCCCAACTTCTGAGACCCAGCCTCCTCCTCACTGAGCAATTCGGGACTATAGCCGGCTAAAAAATCATCCAGATATTCAAGTTGCAACTGTGTGTCGACGATGACAACTCTCTTGCCGGAATATCTGGCGGCAAACAGCCCCAGACCTAAAGATATTGTTGTGCATCCCTCTCCCGGACTGACCGAACACATGAGGAATGATCGAGGCAAATTGTCTTCCCGGACATTTTTCCGCACATTCGACCAAAGCGCTGACATCTCCTTCTGGAATTCCCTGGAGGAACTAATCAAGTCAAACTCAACATTAGCAACTTTCGAGTCCGATTTTTCCCTGCTCCAGAAGGTCAACTGAATTCACTCTCCTGCCCGTTTTGACGAAAGCCTAAAAAATTTTTGGGGGAACTTCAAGTTATTTTATTCAAGCCCTGCAATTAGGGGCCCGAAAACGGGTTTTATTTTGAAAGGATCATGGCAACGCTTTCGATTTGAGATGGTGAATTGCGATCTCCGGATGACAGTTCAGTCTCAGCGGCAACCCCGAACTCCCGGCTCCTGCAGATGTAAAACCAGGAATCCCTTTGTAAGCCCAGGAGCCCCTGCAATAAGTCCTTGGACAACTAGCGTTCATCAGGATTGGGATCCCGCCGGGCAGACACAACTGACCAGCATGAGTATGTCCCGTGAGAATGAAATCTGCGTTGTACTTGTAGGCCTCTTCCAGTGTTTCGGGAGAATGCATCATCAAGATCTTGCAAGCGTCCCGGGGCACTCCCGAAAATGCCTTTTCGTAATCGTGGACTCCATAGAAATGAGCATCGTCAATCCCTATGATCCAGAGTTCACTCCCTTCTTTTCTGATTACCGTGGATTCATTCAGCAGCATTTTTATCCTATGTCGCTCCAGCTTTGGCACAAACTCCAGAAAATCATGGTTACCCAGAATTCCAAAATTACCATACGGAGCCTTCAGGTCCCTGGATAGCTTTTCGATTTCATTGAACGTTGGATAATAATCGCTGTGAGTGTGAAACCGGTAATCACCCGTAATCAGGCAAAGATCAAATTGCTGTCCTGAAATGAGACGGCCGAGGTGAGCCCCAAAACCTGGCTTGACATCAAGGTGCAAATCCGAAAGATGTAATATTCTGAAGTTCTCAAACGCCGGTGGCAGGTTAGGAATGACAACTGAGTTGTGGATAATTTTATGATCCGTGATATTTGAGTTCCACCTATCCCATACACCTATTAACTTTAGTATCTTACCGAACACATTTAATGCAACTTCAAGATTTTCAAAGTGGAAAGAACCCAATCCGGGACTCAGCACCGAACTCGCATGTTCAACCTGAATAGTGAGTCTTCTGGAAACGTAATCCGAACCGCATCTTTTAATTATGTCATCCAGGGCAGCAGTTTCCATTGGATGTTGCCGTTTTCTCTGTAATTACTAAAGCAGTTTTTTCCTTGTTAAAGATATCACAGACTCTGAAAACAGTCCATCACAGCCTGTCCATCCGCTGAGTCATCAACCTGAAATAGTCATCAACGCATTTTAGTTCGATGTCGACCTTATCTGAACTCAATAGAGCAGCAAAAGAATCTTCGTGTTCGGGCGCAAAGCCATGCATTCCGGGAAGCGCCTTGAGTCCCATATCGGAGGGCGCTATCTGGGATCCGGGATCCATCAGGAGAATGGTTTCGCCATACATGTGGTCAGAAAAATCTATGCTATATCTTTTGAGTTCTTCATCACTCAATATATGAGAGTAAGGCACTGTCTGGAGCGTTTCAAGTATGGACTGCCTGGCTGCGTTGTCGAAGAACCAGAATCGCGCCATTGTCGAATCGTAAACAGCAGCGTAATCCTTGCCAAATTGGTAGCCCAGCTTTTCCACAGGTTTTTTTACGTCAACAACCTCTGTTAATGTGGTCATGCCGTGATCAGAAAATACGGCAAAATATATCTCCTGATAATTCTTTTCCAGTTCGCTGAAAAGACGCTTGACCTGATTCTCATACCACGCCAGTTTCGTAGTAATTTCAGGGCCATCCTTTGTGACCTTGTGCAGTAGTCCGTCCATGGCGGCCGTATACAAAAAGGCGAAGTTGATGTCCCCTTTTTTCACATCGTCTATCAGGGCTTGGAGGTTTTGCGCCTCGGTGAAACGCCAGTTTGATATATGATGCGGAATTCTCTTCTCTTGTAATACATCTGCGATATTCTTGACAGGACTCAACCCACCCGGAACAAATATGTCCGTCTTTTCGATATAGTCGAAATAAGATATACGGTTAAAAGGCATAGCATACATTTCAAAATAGCCTGTGAAACCATAATATTTTGCGACCAGCTTCGACAGCATATGTCTGACCCTCCACCTGTCGGCAATACTGGAGGGTAACAACCCAAGCCCCATATATTTGAACATCCTGAAAGGTGATTTATCCGGGGCGTAATAGTAAAAACTCAGGTGTTTATGAACGGTGGGTTTTTGACCGGACAAAATAGTCGGGATGGCGGTCGATGAATAGCCGAATTGCATACCTACCCGGTATCTGTGGGGGAGTAAGTCCTTTAGAAAGTCACGGCCCCTGACTATCTCCCAACCCATGGCGTCTACGAACATGAATACAGATATTTTTTTCATTAACCCACCTCGCAAAACTGTCGCCATTCAGACTAGCCTGAAAAAAGCATCCAATCTTACTTTTATTCCGACAAACCTCACAATAAGGTCAGAGCCTGTCAAGCTCGACAAATATTACACAAAACTACTGTAACACTTTATTGTCCTGAAAATACAGTACCTATTCCGCGTCTGGCCAACAGGGAACCATCCGCCACATAGAATGCGGTCAATCCTTTGAGATAGTCAATCCTGGCCTGAGCCTGAGACAGTTCACTCGCTATTGTCTCTCTCTCCGCCAGAGTCACATTAGCGGCGCTTGTAACACCTAACCTGTATTTTTCGATCTCAGCGTCACGCTTCAATATTTGCCATTTGACTGTTTCTGCTGAAATCTTTATCTGGTCTTTTGCCCTTTGAATCTCCACGTAAGCCAGAAGCACGTCCTGCTGCGCCAATTGAACAAGATTATCTATGGCCTGACGACTTTTTGCAACATCCAGGACTGATTTGTTGTAGTCGGCCCTTGCCTTCCTGTTTAAGGGTGGGAACTCAAATTGTATACGCGCCGTGTAGTCTAGACCTCCTGATCCCGAACCGTAGTCATTTACGGACAAATCAAAATTTTTCGCATAACCACTTCTTCCCAACATGATGAACGCATCCAGCTTGGGGAGCAATCCGTTTTTGGTTCTCACAACCTCCAGATTTCCTTTCTGCTCCTCGAGCCTCGCCTGGTTCAAATCAGGTCTCATTCTCATTGCCACCTGTATGTGGGATGCTATATCATCAACAGGATCAGTTGGCATTTCGGGTTTCGTCAACAGCCTCAATTTTCTGTTCCACAAATCGAAGCTCGGAGGGCTTATCATCCGGAGAAGAGTTATCCTCGACTTCTCTGACACCCTCTTGGCATCTTCCAAAGCTTGGCGGGTTGATGATTCCTGAGCCAAAAAAGAATAAATTTCATATTCCGCCTTTTGCCCCTCGGCGATTCTCTGCCGGGTCTCTCGCACAAGCCGACTCGAAACCTCAAGACTTCTCTCCTGGATGTCAACTCTTATTAACGCCAGAAGATAATCCCAGTAAGCCTTTTCTATGTCCGAGGCTAAAGCCTGAGCCAGCCCCGTTAGTTCATACATCGATATCTGCGTGTCTATCCTTGCCTTTCTCAGGTTTGCAAGGTTGGCCTGAAGCCCAGCTCCCCTCAAAAGGGCCTGGTTTATGCTTATCGTGGACAACGTGTTCCAATACTTGCTGTCTTTTACAGCGTCGGTTGTCGCAACTTCTGAAGCCGACCCCAAAGTATCCAACTCGTCCTTGATATATTCAGTTCCTAACATTAGCTCTAAGGTCGTTCCTGTTGGCAACAGCTCAGTCACTGAAGTCGAAACCTTGAATCCCCGGCTTATCTTTGCCTGATCAGACTTTTTCCGGTTCGCCTCAATGTCCACCTTTGCCAATGGATCAAAAACAGCTCGCTCCACTTCCTCCGATACACCAGTAATCGGAGGCTTGAACTTCTGGACCTCAAATGATTTGTTGTTGGACAAACCTGTTAGTATGGCTTCCGAAAGACTGACTTCCAGTCTTCCGCCCGGCGACGGTCCGAGTCCCGGTGGCACAAACGGAGCAGCAGAATATACTGATGAAATATCGGGCTGGACTCTTGATGAGGTGGGAGAAAAATAGTCCCTGAAGCTTTTGCTCATGGAAACAGAACAGGCAGACAAAAGAATTGGCGCCACTACGGTCACGAAAACAGCCATGAGGCTTTTTGATAAACTCAAGCCCAAATCATACCCCATACGCCAGTCAGATCACGCCTGCGCTCGCTTCAGTACCCGGGAACCATGAAACCAGACAGACGGTAAACGGCAGTACGGCCCAGACTTTCAAAAACGGTTAAAAAAATCGAATGGCTGCCCTGTTATCGATTCTAGCTGTCGTCAGTAACCCCTGATCCTGATCTTAACCAATGACATCCGAAGATCAGGAGGATAACCAGTCACTGACTCCACTGCCAATCTCAGTCATCCAGACAGCCAAACCACCACTCAGCTTAAACGCATCCTCTCAGAGACCACTTTGCCAAGAAACTGCATCACGGTCTTTTCCTGATATAATGGCTAGTTGAGGATTAGAGCTAAATTTGACGTAAAATTTATCTCCAACCTGCAACATCAGACAGGCAGATAAACTGATTTGCTTTGAATTATATTACAGTTATAGAGTAAAGGTCAAGTTATTTGTAGCTTTATTCCGAATACTCTAAGATCAGAATAATTCATTAATCTAAAATGTTATAGCAATAATCAATAATCTGTATCATTAAAAACCATCAGACCCGTTATTTACGCGACCGGCATTTTTGGTTCTCCTGAACAGTCATTATCATTGAGGTGATTAATTGAGGTCAACCCGGAATTGTATCTGGGGAACCTGGCCCCAGTTGACTCCGCTGTTGTCTGAGTTGACAGGACGGGTGGCAATTTTCAGCGGTTGGCATGCGTTTTAAGGCTTTTGTTCAACTCCATGATCGTGGATCAGGACAATCGTTTGGCTGCTGGCTTTTCTACAAGATTAGTCATGACAAACCCTACGATTACGGCTATGACTGTGAACATAATGATCTGGACGATGGCCTGCAGGCTGACGCTTTTAAAATAGCTGATTATGAGCATTTGAGTTTCTGCGTAAGGCCACCCTATGATTCTTGGCACAAAGTAGTGCCACAAATAAATATTGTATGACCAGGTTGAAATGGCAATCAGGATTGCCGAAACCACCACTGGAATCGATAATTTGCAATTCACAAGCAACAGTATGAGCATAGAGTAACCGAGGGCCAGGAATGTAAATCCTGCCGTAAACATGTAATTATCGGATCGAGGAAAATAAGTGCATGGTAAAATGAACAACGCCGAAACTAATATTGTCAGGTAGGGATGAGACTTGATTCTATCAACAATTGGGTGTTTGGTTTTCAGCAGACAGAAAGCTAACATTCCCATCAAGACAGTATCAACCCTGTAGTGAGTGAGCATGAAATCGTTTGGTTGATGTGTCCCGTTGAAAACAGACCAGCACCTGAGTCCAAGTATGAGGATTGCTCCAGGTATGGCAACACGGATTATTGCTTGATCCATGCTGGTTCCAGAAACTCTGGTTATTCCCATGAGGAACAGGGGCATTAAAAAATAAATTTGCACTGTTGCGGCCAGGTACCAGGTGGGGCCATTGGGCAACTGATCAATGTAATTGTTGAGAAAGAGAGAATGTACGAGAATGTCCTTTAGGGCCTCAAGATATGAGGAGAAATTCAACCATCCGGTGGCTCCCGTAATGGCTAGAACAAACAGTAAAAAATAGTATGACGGGATTATGCGCCTGGATCGAGCCTTGTAGTATGATTTGAGATCTATTGCTGCAATCCTGTCATAATGCTGACAAAAAGTGTTGGCCATCAGAAAGCCACCAAGAACAAAGAACAGATCAATTCCAGACCAACCAAAATTTTTTGTTCTGGCTATTACAAATCCCACGGCTCCAGAAGCTTTTGCCAGAAAAGGTATCGCTTCAGAGTTGGCGTGATGGATTACTATCATCAAAGCTCCGACGCCTCTCATAAGATCGAGATTTTGCCACTGCGCCATGATGTTAGGGCCCTCCCGAGGACAGAATACTTTAAAGAATCTCCAAAAAATGACACACTAGATCCCACCATTGAAGTCTTCCGGAAAATGCAAATTGAATATCCGGGTTTTGGCTGGAATGAATCTGGTCACAAAACAACTACAATAATTTTTACTAACTGGTAAATCATAAAATAGCCATTCATTTTCCATTTTTCCGATAAATGTACAGTTTTCATGATCGATTCTTTCCGTGGAATCAAGCTGATCCAAGGGTACATGAAAGCTGTCCAGCGGCATGTAGAGCCCTTTTCCCAAAGCCTTGACATAAGCTTCCTTTCGGACCCACATTCTGTAAAATATCTCTAGCCGTTCATTTCCTGGACAACTTTTTATTCTTTCTTTTTCCATGCAGGTAAAGAACCTGTTAGATATTTCAGTCACTGGAAAGTCCTGTCGCATTAGTTCTATATCTATTCCGACTGATTTATTTTGACTGAAAATGATTACAAGCCATTCTCCCGAATGTGAAATGTTGAAACTTATTGAAGAACTGTCCTGGAGAGCTAGCAATTCCGGTTTTCCAAATTGATTCATGGAAAATCTTAGTCTGGAAGCAGGAATTGATGTGTATTTACTGATGAGGAACCTGGCTATGGCTTTCCTGGCAATGAAACTGGCTTTTTTTCGCTGATCCCTTAATTTTTCTGAAGCGGCCCTCTCGTCGTCCGAAAGAGAATTCTCAAGAATTTCGGCCAATGGTTCTGCCGCCGGTAGAAAAACTCGCCAAATATGGACATCAAGAGCGCCCAGCATCAAATGTGATCCCTTTTTTAAAGCTGTCAGTCATCTCAATATTACACGTCTTCAGGACCATAGGCCACAATTCCAATTAACAGACGACGATGCGTGGATTTCGGGCTGGACAAGAAAATCCATCACTTTATCCTGAGCATCCAAACTAAAATCCCTCATGTAGTTAAACAGGTCTAGAAAGTTACTTCGATTTAATTGAAGTTGAATCATTTCATTGTTTCTTTTTTACCGCAGCAGAAAAGGGACATAGCCTCTGATGTGATGGTTGGACTGTGAAGGAAAGCTCAATGGACCTGACGTCAGATTCTATCATGAACACCCAAATGGGGAATATCGATGATTGATCAGGACGTGTTTGCAGTAAGTCCTGTGACTGCCTGTAGGATTCTGAACGTGAGGGGCTTCGTCAAACACCAGCCGAACCACAAACCAGAGGTTCATAGCCCAGAGATTTTCAAACAGACGGACCTGAAGCTTGAACAGGAGATGGAGCAGCGAAAAATACGATGCTGTTCCTGCCATAAAAAAACTCTCGAACAAAACTATAGAAGATTGATATAATGAATGAGTAATGTGAAACGCAAACGGACTCTGCTGGGATGCAACCTGATCAGGGCTCATCAAGCCAAGAGATTATGCGTTGGAGTACAGCTCCAACCCTCTTGACTGGCTGTAGGGCCATAGGCCTTGCAATGCCGACGAAAATCGCCACTTGCGGCACGGAAACAAAACTTGTTAACTAACGTCCAGACTGTCTCATAAAAAGAATCTTTTTTCCTACTACCGCTGAACCGGTATACCTCATTCAACGTCGAGTGACTCACACTGGGAATAATGGAAGCGAACATGAAAGGAGGCTCCAATCCTTATCAGGCTTCGCTTTTAGACTAAACTCGAAAGATGAGATCCAAGATTGAAAATCAGCTGAATCCATCGTTGTTTGACATCCTGGATGTAGTTGCGAGGATTTAATGGCATTCATCGACATGAAACAGGGCGATAAGACAATAGCCTGCGGGGTATCCGGTCGGGAAAAATTACGCGCTGCCCAGATAACTCAAATTTATAACCAGTCTTCTCCCGGCGCTCTTGCTGCATCAATAGGAGCTGTCATTCTTGCCGGGGCGCTTTGGCAAGCCGAACCACATTTCAGTCTTATTCTTTGGTCAATATTTTATCTGGCTCACTATGGAGTTCACAGATATCTAGTCATAAGATTTAAGAAAATACGACCAACCGGCGCCGCAACCTTTTTTTGGGGTCGTATGCACCAGATCGTTACACTGGCTGGTGGAATGGCTTGGGGGTTTGCCGCAATTTTTCTTTTTCCAGAAGGTTATCTTCATCTCCAGATTTTCATGATAATTTTCATAGGTGGTGTCGTGGCTGGGGGAATTGCGCTTTATACTCCAACCAATGAATATATTCAAAATATTGTAGTTGCCCTACTTCCACTGTCTGCCCAGTTTTTTTTCCACGGAGGCACATATAATATTACAGTTGGGGGGTTGCTGCTAATGTATGGGACACTGATGTTCCTATCTGGCAGAAGAATCCATGCGACGTATGCGGAACTTTTGACGCTCCGGTTTGAAAGGCAGGATCTCGTAGAAGAACTCAAAGAAGAAATAGAATGGAGAAAAAGTGTTCAACGGGATCTTGTTGGAGCTCGTGATGAACTCGAGCTTCGGGTGGAACTGCGCACAGAAGAAATAACGAGAATTAATAAAGAACTTCGTATCGAGATTCATGAACGGGTTAAAGCTGAGCGTGAGCTTAAGAAGAGCAACGAAGAGATAGCCGCTATACTGAACTCCACCACGGACTCAGCTTTTCTAATCAAACCCGACGGAACTCTTCTTGCGGTGAATGAGACAACAGCCAAGGCATTGGCCAAGCCCAGGAGTGAAGTCGTAGGTAAAGTGGTTTTCGACTACTTACCTTCTGATTTGGCCAGGTCCCGGAAGGCCAGACTTGATAACGTTGTACTAACTGGACAGAGTGATTTCTTCGAGGATGAGAGCCGAGGAAGGATAGTATCTCATAACCTGTTTCCAGTGATGGACGAAGACGGACAGGTTCAAAGTGTCGCTGTATTTGCCCGAGATATCACCCACAAGAGGCTATTAGAAAAGAGTCTGAGAGAGAGCGAAGCAAAATATCGCCTTCTGGTGGAAAAGGCTCTCGAGGGAATTGTTGTTGCCCAAGACGGACTGATACGATTTGTAAATGTCGCTGCTTTAGAAATATCAGGTTACGATGAGGAAGAAGTCCTCTTTAAACCGTTTTCGGAATTAATTCATCCAGACGACAGAGATATGGTTCTCGAGCGACATCTCAGGAGGATGAAAGGAGAAAAATTCCCGAGCCGATATTTCTTCCGAATCACCTGTAAAGATGGCCAAAACAGGTGGGTTGAAATTGACTCAGGTCAGATCGTCTGGGAAAATAAGCCAGCTGTTCTTTTTTTCATGACTGACATCACTGAACGTAAGCTGGCTCTGGAGAAGATACAGGCGAGTGAACTCCGCTTCAGGCTTTTCCTTGAAGATGTGTCCAGCGTTCCCGTACAGGGTTACGACTCAAATAGATCGGTGTTTTTCTGGAATTCTGCAAGTGAGAGGCTTTACGGATATTCTCGAGACGAAGCTTTGGGTAAGCAACTGGAAGACTTGATCGTTCCTCCTCACATGCGGGACGGAGTCATCTCCGCAGTGGACAATTGGATGAAGAATGGCGAAAAGATACCGTCCGGAGAAATGGAACTAATGCGCAAAGACGGTTCCATTGTTCCAGTTTTGTCCACTCATGTCATGCTGGCTGATGCCAATGGCAAGAAAGAAATGTACTGTGTGGACTTGAATCTGTCCGACCTGAAAAGGGCGGAAAAAGAGAGAACGGCGCTTAGGGATCAACTCTTTCTGGCTCAGAAAATGGAAGCAATCGGAAATCTAGCTGGGGGAATAGCCCACGATTTCAACAATATCCTCCAGGTAGTTTTAGGTTTTTGTCAGATATTGCTTCAAGAAAAGAAAGAGGGAGAAGCTGATTATGGTCGTATTGAAAAAATATACAAAGCCGGGAAAAGAGGCTCCGACCTCGTAAAAAGCTTAATGACGTTTAGCCGGCAATATGAACCAGTGCTTCGCCCTACCGACTTGAATCATGAGGTCTCCCAAATCCGAGACCTTCTTTATCACACCATTCCTAAGACCATTAACATCGATCTAAAGCTTGCTGAAAACCTGAACTTAATCCAGGCAGATCGATCTCAATTAGGCCAAATTCTAATGAATCTTGCCATAAACGCAAGAGACGCAATGCCGCAAGGCGGAACACTGACCGTTGAAACGGCGAACATTGAACTGGATGACAAATTCTGCCTGGCACATCCTGAAATAAGGCCAGGTTGCTATGTATTGCTTACAGTATCAGATAACGGCCAAGGTATGGACGAGGAGACACTGGCGCACATTTTCGAGCCGTTCTTCACCACCAAGGAAGTGGGAAAGGGGACTGGCCTAGGGCTTGCCACCGTGTATGGAATTGTAAAGCTCCATGAGAGCCACATAAAGTGTTACAGCCAATTTAGGCATGGGACCACATTCAAAATTTACTTCCCTGCGATTGAAACTGAAAATCCTTCACAAACTCCAGCGACTGAGACTGATGTTTGGGGCGGAAAAGAAACTATTCTCGTTGTTGAGGATGAAGATGTTGTCGGAGAGTTATGCAAAGAACTCCTCACCAGTTTTGGGTATGAAGTCATAACAGCCGTTAATGGAAAAGAGGCCTTGGAGATATACAGGATACAATGGGAAAGGATTTCCCTGGTTATTCTGGACTTGATAATGCCAGAAATGGATGGAACCCAATGTCTTAAGGAGATTCTCAGGATCTGTCCGCAAGCTAGGGTGCTTGTAACCAGCGGTTTTTCGGAAAAAGAGTCTACAACCAAAGGCTCGATGGATGGAATTAAGAACTTTTTGAGAAAGCCGTACGACACAACTTCATTGCTACGTTCTGTTCGTCATTCTTTGGACAACCATTGACAAGGGTCTAAACGATTTCATCAGCAATAGATCCATTCTATTAAAGAGCTCAAAGACAAGGTGTCTGATTCCATGGCACGCACGAGTCCGATTTCGGGTTCCAGGTTTGTTGCAAGAGCCCTGTATGCTCTGGACTCACATTCCGCAGGTAATGTTGCTGGCATCGGGTAATTTTTTGCAGGTTTTAAAATAAACGCGACATCTGTTCAGGGATTTGGTAAGGGGATTTTGAGCTTGAGGAGGAGTCCCCTGGGACTGAATTCCCTGCATCTACAGGCCTCTGACGTGCCGTTTCTACCGATAGTGTCGGCATTTGTTCAGAAAATTGGCGTGGTCGAGGAGATCAATCGTTTGTGCCCTTCAGAAAAGGATGTGAGTCCGGGGCATCAGGTCATGGCGCTCATCTTGGATACGCCGTCTGAACGCAGCCCACTTTATCGTTTGGAACGTTCTTTCAAGGATATGGACCTTGAGTTACTTCTCGGAGTGGACATTGAACCATCCAAACTCAACGACGATGCAGTGGGTAGAGTATTGGACCAAGTGTGGGAAGCCGGAACCGGCAACCTGCTCACGGCGGCGGCTTTGAAAGCGGGGTAGATGTTCTCTTTGGACAGGTCCCGAGTCCACCATGATACGACCATCGTGACTGTGCATGGCGACTACGACCTCTATGCATATACTGACCATGGGCAGCCGTTCGTGATCACGTGTTGATTCAGCAAGGACCACCGCCCCGATCTCAAACAGCTGGTTCATTCTTCCCTTCACGACCAGAGAAAGAATTACGGGGTCATGGAAGGGGAAGACCCAAAGCGGACGGCAGTCGCTGCCTCAATGAGATCAGCTATCGATCAGACTTGAGATCAAGCGAAAGGAAGATTCCATAAAAAAGGCTGAGAAGCATGCAGGTTGTATTGTCCTTTTAAGTAACGTTCCTGCTGAGGCTATGGACTCACGGGGATTTCTTGAAGCGTACAAGGCCCAGGACATTGTGGAGAGGAACTTCGGTTTCCTCAAAGATGACCTGATAGTCAACAGTCTATTCCTGAAGAGTCCTGCACGTGTAGAGGCCCTTGGATTGGTCCTGGTCCTTTCCTTGATGATCTGGCGTCTGATGGAGAGGACCATGAGGACATTACTCAAGTTTCAGCAAGCAACCATCATCGGTTGGGAAAAGCGGCAGACCTCAAGGCCGACATAGTTCATGATGACCACGAGATTCCATTCATTCATCGTGCTTCGTACCAACGTGGGGCGTTTTCTGGTTGATCCATTATATGACGTCCAGCTGGCATATCCCAAAGCTTTGGGTTTAAGTCAGGAAATCTTTACGAAAGCATAGGTGTGAACTCGTTACTTTTGCGAGCCTGTCAAAAAGATCAAGACAAGCGTTGTAAAACCCACACAAAAAAGGTAGTGAGCATGACTCAAATCTGACATATAACTATCAATCTCGTTCTTACAGGCTATCTCTTTGAAAAATAACACTTCCCCCACTCTTGGGGGCGCGGAACATGCGCTAAAAGCTACGCTCCAGAAAGAATTTGCTCCATGAAAATTGTGACGTTATTGATTTTGATTGCTCTTGGTTCAGTCACCGACATTTTTGCCTCCTCGAACTCACCATGTAAGGAGGGCCCGCTGCTTCTTGCAGGGCAAAAGATCTCTGATTGCCTGAAGTTTGCTGAAATTGAAGCATCTGAAGGCCCCGACAAGGGAATTGCTCTCAAGCTGACGCCAGATCCGTGGCATAACCCAAAGCTCAAAATATATTGTGGCAAGAATCCACGGTGGGATTTTTCAAATTTTACAGATCTCGAGTTTCATTTTCGGTGCCCTGCCCTGAATCCGGGTAACCCTACGATTCAGTTGAAAACATGGGACAAAGTTTCCAGTGTCATATCTATAAGAGACTATATTGAGGGAGGAACTATAGACAACACTTACAGGCGAGTCAGCATTCCTCTTTCAAGGTTCCGAACCAGTGAATGGGATCTTGGCAACGTTGAGAGTATTGAGTGGAATGTCGACCCGGATCGTAGAACCTATTTTGTATACGGGATGAGGCTTAATCAAACCAGTCGGCCTTCAGTCATAGACGAAGGTCAATTGGGTCCCTTTTTCGAGAGTAACAGAGTCATCAGGCTCACTTTCTCAACACGTTGGCAGGAAGACAGCGTGCGCGATGTAAAAAACTACACAATATCAAGCCATGATGATCCGGATTACAATCAGCCCGTCCATCCATCTGACATTGGGTTACTCTTCAGGGTATACCGTTTCAGTCCTAGCAAGGCGCCTTACACTCGTTATTCGGTGTATGCGCGGCTACCTGTGCCCGTAAAAAATGAGTGTTCTTACAATTTAAAGGTTCAAGGAATAAAAGACGAATTCTGCAACGTGATGAATCCATCAGATATCGCCTTGAAGTATGACGACCGGATTCATGTAAACCCGGTGATAAAAGTGAATCAGGAGGGTTACTTACCTGACTCCCCCAAAACGGGTTATCTTGGAGGTTACCTCGGAGACCTCGGTGGGGCAGCCTGGGCTGTTGGGAAGCAGGGGGCTGTGTTCCATTGGACACTCGAAAGGGGCTGGGAAAAAATACCATCTCCAACGAAAAAAAATTTACGCTCCGTGTCCGGGATTAGGGAGGATGACGTTTACTGCGTGGGCGATGGCGGCAAAATAATTCATTGGGACGGTAAAAATTTAGGGGAAGTCGATTCACCTACCACACAGGACCTTCATTCTGTGGTGTTTGGACCACAGGGGACAGGATGGGCCGTCGGAGCCAATGGGGTCATTTTGCGCAAACTCGATGGATCCTGGCAAAACATTCCAAGCGGAGTCACCGAAAACCTTCATGGAGTCTGGCCGGGTCCTGGCGATGGAGCTTGGGCAGTCGGGGACAAAGGTTTGATTTTAAAATGGGACGGGACCAAATGGTTGAAGGAAAATCTGGTCACCGGTCAGAACATCTTTGCCATAGGTGGAGGTGGAGATTCAGCTCACTTGTGGGCCGTGGGAGATCAAGGAACCATCCTGACTCGGTCCCATGGAAAATGGAAAGTAGTTTCAGCTGGTTCTATCACAAAAGAGAACTTGAGATGTGTGGATGTGGACCCGGGGGGCGCTGTATGGATGGGAGGACACAATGGGGGCATGTGGCGCAAAGATGCTTCATCTTCAGAAATAAGGAGTGTCAAAAGTAACACAAACAAGTCAATATATGGGCTCACACGCCAAAACTCACGTCGTCTGTGGGCAACTGGATCAGAAGGTCTTTTACTGGCCTGTTTTTCAGGATCGGAGACATGGGATTCACAGCCTGATTTAGGCTCTGAGGATCTTCTTGGACTATTCTCCATCCCGTTCGGAGCTTTACGCCTACCACGCCCCACGCCAGAGGTAATAATCAGGAACATCTCGACAGGGGAAATAGCCCTAAAAACTGGTTTGAAACTAGAGGCCGCAAACTGGCATCTTTCTGGAGAGGATGTCTACAGCTTTGATTTTTCTCGCATCAAAGATAGCGGATTATACGAAGCTTACGTCCCGGGAATTGGGGTGTCATCTCCGATTCGCATTTCTGAGGGCGCGTTAAATAAGGCGGCCTACACGACGGCCCACGCATTCTACTATCAGCGGTGTGGGACACCATTAATTGAGCCGTTCGCGGAAAAAGTTTTCACGCGGCCATTGGATCATGAATATGATACAAACGGTCGTAAAATAGACGCGGCTTTTTATGAATCACTTCAGAAGTCTCCGCTTTACGGTGGCGAAAAACCAGGGGACATGATTGACGCACACGGAGGATGGCACGACGCAGGCGACTATGGAAAATACCTGCCCACTGCCGCCGCCGCATTGTGGTATCTTTTCACGGCATACGACATTGAACCTTCGAAGTTTCAGGATGGGACATGGAATATCCCTGAAAGCGGAAATGGAATTCCTGACCTTCTGGATGAAACAAAATGGGAACTTGACTGGATTTCAAGAATCCAGGCTGCTGACGGCGGCGTATATCACAAGCAGACATCAGAGGGCTGGTTTCACGGTATGCCGCAAGATGAGAATTCCCAGCGCTATCTTTTCGACAAAACAACCCATGACACTGCCTCGGCTGCGGCTGTTTTCGCCAGTGGCGCAAGGATATGGCGAAAATATGACAGAAAAATCTCAGAGGATTACCTTAACAGAGCTGAAAAGGCGTGGTCTTTTCTTGAAAGTCATCCTGATGAAACACCAAAGGGTGGTTTCCAAAATCCACCGAAAAATACTACAGGCGACTACCGCGATAAGGATGACACTGATAACAGGTTGTGGGCGGCTGCCGAACTATTCAGAACCACTGGGAAAGAAAAGTACAGAAACTACTTCGAGTCATGGTGGAGAAAAAACAAGAGCCATCCCTGGGGTTGGAACAACTGGCAGGATTTTTACCGCGGCGCTTACTGGGCCTATTATCACTCCGGAAGTCCTGACGCAAACCAGGAAATAAGAAAAGACATAAAAAAGGGACTCTTGGAAAAAGCCAGACGGGTAATGGAATTTACAAGTTTGAATCCTTACCGCAACGGAGCCAGACTGGATGTTCCTCAATGGATCGGATGGGGAGCCTTTACCCAAAGCTCGGAGTATTCCTTCCTTCTGCTTCAGGCATGGAGCATCACACAGGATAAACGATACTACCACATGGCGCTTGTAAATCTGGATACCCAATTGGGCGCCAACCCTCTGTCCATGTGTTTCGTTACGGGACTTGGCTATCGATCACCCAAAGATCCCCTTCATCTTCCATCCATGTACGATCAGGTTGACAGGCCGGTTCCAGGACTCCCAATATTTGGTCCTGTAGCACATTTGCCCAACAATCAACCGTATTATGTGGCTAGCCAGCAGGACGCCACCAGCTACCCACAAAGTAGGGACACTCTTGACCCTTATCCCATTCTGAGAAGATACATTGACGCCAATCAACTGGTCGGCATGTCCGAATTCACTATTGTAGATATGGCCGCATGTAGCGCCACGCTCAACCTGCTAGCCCAGAAACCCGAAAGGAATGGAAATTAAATGGCCTTAGAATGATCTGTGGCCATGAACGCTGCGAAAAGCGCGATTATTAGTGGTATGCGTCTCCGTGGCTTCCGTGGACCAATAGCATGTAATCGCTTTTATAATGTAGCTCAGACTGATTTTTGAAGAGGCAAAGCATACTTGTTGAGCCTTGAACCGCCGTGGCTCTCCTGGCTGAGGTAACCAGCTTACCCTGTCCATGTCGACATAAAAAAGTGTCAAGAGTTCACACAATATTTTCAACCAGTTTCAATTCAAACCCTAATTAAAAGGTTGAATCAGAAATTTCATTCCTGTTGGCTTTATAAAAGGCTGCCGTGATGTTCGGCCTGACTCATGAGCAAGCTTTTACCCTCGCAAATCAGCTTTGAAGTTAATCCTGTTTTTGCAAGATTTTAGACACGTGTGTCACCTTTAGTGATCAATAAGATTAATAAGAATTGGACTAAACTCTTCGAAGTGATAAGATACGCTAACGTAATCAGCCTTTTTTACTCCACCCTGCATGGTTTGTTTGGCTGAGAGACCAGAAAAAAGAAAGGCAGGCAAGAGGGCGAGATGGAATTTAACCTTCAGTATATCGACGATATCACATTTGCCCAGGTCCGTGAAGAATCAATAAGAGCTGACAATGCTCAGGAGTTCAAAGCATGCCTTCTCGATCTGATAAAACCGGACACAAAAATAGTGCTCGACATGGGGAACCTCAAATTCATGGATAGCTCAGGAATCGGAGCATTGTTGTCATTTGTAAAAAAGTCACAGAATACCAAAGAATCCTTTAGGTTATGCAATGTTACCAGGCAGGTTCAAAACCTTTTTGACCTGGTCAGAGTCAACAGGTTTCTTCATGTATTTCAAAATTGTGATGAAGCGGTTCATTCCTTCATCAAGTAATCAGGCCTGTGTTGATCAAGCGTCACAGATTGCATCGCTTGCCAGTGAACAAGGTCACTATGTGACATGGCAAGAGTTATCCGTCAGGCAATGAAGGTAGGTCGATCATGAAGCCCTTCATAGTCACTCGTTGTCGAAACGACATGCCGCCCATTCCAGGGAAGCTTGACGGGCTCCATGATCTGACATGCCAGATTGGCAGGACATCTCCAAAGTATGAATCTGGACACAAGACCTTTGCCGTTCCCCGGCGTTTCATTTCACGCAGATTAAACATTGCCTCCAGGACATGCGTTGCGGCCGCCGACGTGAGTTCTTTCACAAAGACTTCATCAGGGTTTCATGCCGCATTTCCTGACTCATGTTGCATGTTCCAGAGAAGAGACCACTCAGGCAATCTGCTGTCAGGTCTGGATGGAGACACCAACTTGTCGTCAGTATCCAGTAGGCTTCCAGGACCTGACTGTTCAGCGACTTTCGCAAAACACCACGAAGCCAAGTATCGGACGCTAGTCATCGGCTCAAAATGGTGACAGGGTTCCGTGAAGGATTCAAAGACGGTCTGCAGGAGAAAGCTCTGTGAACATTACCTACGCCAAGGATGGATCTCAGGAGTTCAATCAAAGGCTTCACGATAGTCTCACCAGGATTGCCGATCAGGTTGAGGCGGACATGGGGGCAAATCTTGTGTCGCTCATTCTTGGTGGAGGTTACGGTCGTGGCGAAGGTGGTGTCGTTAAAAAAAACGGCATGGAGATGCCCTACAATGACCTGGATTTTGCCTTGGTAGTTTCAAAAAAATCCAGTATTCCATGGGACAAATTAAATTCCATAAGAGCCTCTTTTGCCAGAGAGTTGGGTATCCACGTCGATTTTAGCCGACCTTTGACATTGAAGGACATAGAACATTGGCCATGCTGGTTGATGTGGTACGATCTTCTTAACGGACATGTCGTACTCAAAGGCCCGCCTGATCTGTTAAAAAAACATGCTCCGGCTACTCTAAGAAAACCCCTTCCTGTAATAGAAGCGACAAGGCTTTTGCTAAATCGTGGCGCCGGGATTTTGTGGAGCTTCAGGGTTGTTAGAACTGTGGAGGCCGAACCAGACGAGGATTTTGTAAGGCGAAATTATTACAAGTGCGCACTTGCCCTGGGGGATTCACTGCTTATAACTTACCAGAAATACACGACAAAATATTCCGGAAGAGATCTTCTTTTAAAGGAATTGGTTCTGGATAAAGCTGAGGTGGCCTCACTGAACATGATAAACCTCTATGATGAGGCGCTTGCGTTCAAGTTTCGCCCGGATTCTGTCTCTTCAGCAGCCATCTCCGAGGCAGAATTGTCTAATCTGGCGCAATTATGGGGAAAGGTATTCCTACTCGTTGAAACCGTCCGAACTGGAATGAAATGGTCCACCTTGGATGAATATGTAAATTGGGATGGGATTAGGGAGTCTGATCAACACAGCTTTAAATCACTTGTCGGAAATGTGGTTCGCAATTTGTACCTTAGACGGTTAAGCATGAATTACCCCAGAGAGGATCTTTACCGTCAATTACCGCAGCTCCTGGGTTTGACTACCGGACCTTCGGTTGACTGGGCCATTGAATCCGAAAGATTCCTGAAAATTTGGGACAGGTTTAACTAAATGAATCATGAACAGTGTGAAGAATATTCCAGTGATTTGGGATTGCAAATCAACTCTCTTGATTTGATTCAGGAAAACAAATATTGCCTTATTTACTTGGCTCAAACTCATGAAGGCAAACGCATAATCAAGAAATACAGGGGGCACGACCCCTCATTGATAAGAGTTGAATTCCAGGCGCTGTCTTTTTATCACGAGTTGGCGATGGATAACCCGGATCTGACGGATTCAGGGGACCCGATCCTGAATGACCAAAAAAACCTCTTATGCATAGGATTCGTAGATGGAGAACCGTTAAGCGATTTCCTGTACAAGTCCAGAAATAATCCCGATCTGCAAATCAGGTCTGCTCATTATATGAGATTATTGGGAAAACTTAATAGAAGCATATACGAAAAGACTCAACGCCCGGATCAGTCTACCTCACCCTTCATTTTTGAATATTTCAGGCACAGTTCAAAACGCCTTGAGGAAATTCCGGCCCTTGGTTCAACGCTGTTCAGGAATTATTCCAGGACTGCCGCCGAAATCTCTGAAGAATTTGAAAAAGCCAGTATTATCCCATCATTCGTTCATGGTGATTTTGTTTTCAGGAATATTCATGTTCATGAAGAACGGGTCGGATTGATTGATTTTGCCAATGCCATTTACTTGAGTCACCCATTAAACGACATTTACAACATGCGCATGGCCCTCGGGAACATGGTACTTCCCAAGAAATTCAAGATTGAGTTGGCCTTAAATTTTAACGAAGGATTTGGGTCTGTGGTTTTTCCCGAAATAGCCCATCATTTCTACTTTGAATATCAACGCCGTCGATGGCTGATGCTCAAACTCTCCTGGCTGTTGAGACGAGACACGAAGCTTCGTTGGTATAACGTAAAGGATTTTTTGCAGGGTCTTCGTGGATTAATGACTTTTGCAAAATCTTACAAATCCGGGATTCAGTCTTTATGACCATAGCTTCGGTGTTAGGAATTCTTACTTTCCTGATAGGTGTGCCAGCAGTATTGGTGACACTTTTTTCGCTGCCTAAATTGCGAAATCCTCTCTTGGCTGCGCTTACATTTATGACTTGCTATGTCAAAAAACCTCTGTACCAGGAGGTGTTTTTTGTCGCCTACAGGGGGGTTGATCGAGGCTTTGGTGTGACTGTGCCTGATCTGTTGTTTTTTGGTTTTTTTCTCTGGATACTCTTGGGGGGATCGAAGGAAAAAATCATCTGGTGGCCGCAAAACAGCTTTTTGTGGATGTGTCTAATCGTCGTTTCAGTGTTGTCACTGGTTAGTTCACCGGTTGCCTACTATGGTCTTTTCACGTTACACAAGTTTGTCAGGGGCTACATACTTTATTGGGTGATAGTAAATCTGGTTCGTGACAGGGAAGCCATTCAGGCTATACTTTATGGAGCGACTTTGGCTGTATTGTTTCAGACCGGGGTGGTATTGTGGGACAAATATGTCACTGGAAAAGTTGTAAATCGCTCGGTTGGAATGTTTCCACACCCCAATACGCTAGCCATGTACGTGGATCTCATAACGCCAATGCTCCTTGCGCTTGTGCTTGCTGGGAAATTCTCAAAGATTTGGGCTAAATTGGCTCCGGCGGCAATCCTTGGGGGGTTGATCTGTGTAATTTTTACCAAGTCCAGGGCGGCTTTGGTGATTGCAGGGGCAGCCTTGGGTGGGGTGACAGGTTTGTCGATCATGCTCAAACCTACCGGCAAGAAATTGGCTCTTGCCATGGTAGGCTTTCTCATAGTGGATGTTATCGGCATCATAGCGGCTCCAAAAATAATTGAGAGATTTCAAAAAGCCCCTGAAGCCTCGGAATTAACAAGAAAATACTTCAACCATGCTGCGGTCGCCATGGCCAACAATAACCTGTTTGGGACAGGACTTAACTCGTACTCCTGGTTCCTGGCCAACACGGATTATTACTGGTATGTCTATGCCGAAGAACAGGATGAAATCAAAGATGAAGAGGAATTCCGCGAGAGTGACAAAGGGCAGAGCCGACTAGGGACCGCTCATCACATTTACTATCTTTTTGCAGCCGAAACAGGCTGGCCAGGCATGATCGTATTCATTCTTTTAATAGGAAACTACTATCTGCATAATATTGTTCTGCTCTTTCGAACCAGGGATGAATATTTTCAGGCCATATTGCTGGGTTTACTGGTTGGCTTTACGACATTGCATCTTCAGGGACTCCTGGAGTGGATATTTCGCCAGACTCAGGTTTTCTTCCTTTTCTGCCTGTTATCGGGACTGATGGTTGCAGTTGGACGCATTATCAAGCAGGAAAAAACTTTAGGGAGCGCAAATTGAAAGAAGGAAGCACAAGAGACAAAAATAGTACGATTAGTTCCCAGTCAGTTCCAGCTAACAGGTCTCGCTATATTCTCATGAACACACTCTCAAGTTACGGCAGGGATGCTGTCGACACAATAGCGTTCCTGGTCATGATCCCATTTATTATCAAGACCCTTGGTAATGAAGGCTTCGGACTCTGGTCTTTAATCTGGTCATTTCTGGCTATTTTTGAGCTTGCTGACTTTGGTTTTGCCGCTTCAGTGATAAAGTACGTCGCAGACGCGAGGGGGAAACGCGACACTTTGCGTTTAACCAGGATCGTCTGCACACTTTTCTGGATCTATGTAGTTCTCGGGACATTAGTGCTGGTCGGTATACTGGCCAGTCTGTTTTTCTTCAACAGGGTTTTTCAAATCCCTTCGGATCAGGCTCAGCTGGCAAATTCAGTTCTTCTGATTCTGGGAGTGCGTTCAGCTCTTTATCTGCCTCTGGGCATGTTCAGGGGAGTTTTGGCCGGCTATCAGAAAATGATGATAGCCAATGTCTACAAAGCGGTCGCCAATATAGTTTATCTCTTTGCAGTCCTGATCTTTCTGAGTATTACCCCTGATATCAGGGTTCTGGCTGTTATAAACACGGTGACTGGGCTACTTCCCATGTTCGCCATGATGATTCATGTGAAGAAAATGGCGCCCGAACTGAGCATAATGCCTCGTTATTTTGAAAGATCTTTTGTTCGGGAACTTACTTCTTTTTCTATTTATTTTTCTCTCATTCAGATGGCGGCGATGATAGCCAGTCGCGCGGACGCGTTGATAATAAAGCTTTTTCTTCCACTGGAAATGGTTGGTATCTATTCAATCGGAATGAGATTATCCGACAAGGCGGCTATGTTCTGTTCCCACCTGACAAAGGCTCTGACCCCTGTTTTTGCTGAGCTTCATGGAGCTGGTGACAAATCCAATGCAAAGGCGACTCATTTTTTGGGGTCCAAGATAACCACCGCGTTTGCAACGCCGCTTCTACTTGGGCTTGGTATTCTGGCGGAACCTTTGATTGTGGCGTGGACCGGGCCCGACTATAGTGGAGCTACTCCTGTGTGTCAGTGGCTTGTCGCCGCTGGAATGCTCGTGATTGCCCATGGTAATTCTGTCAACCTGTTGAGCATGGGGGGCCATCAGAGGTATGTGGCAAAAAGCATATTCGCAGGACAATTCCTGAATTTGGCTCTATCCCTGGCTTTTATAAAACCATTGGGAATTACTGGAGTCTCAATGGCAACCTTTTTGGCGGCCGTCCCCATTTATGCGGGTTTGATTCAGGTTAAGGCTTGCAAAATTTACGGCCTGTCCTTCTGGACATTTTATAAGGAGACCGTCGGACCAAGCCTGATCCCTGGTTTGCTGATGTCCGCTTTTCTGCTGACGGTTTTGCGATTTCACAACTTGACCAATCTGATTGAGGTAGCTATTCTCGAATCTTTAGGCGTAGCTGTTTTTGGGGCCTTCTTCTGGATCGTCGGTTTCAGAGCTTCTGAAAGGGCCTATTTTAAGGATAAGATAGGAAAAGCGCTACGTCGCCGAAAAAAGATAAAAAATCCGTGACAATCTTTTCTGTCCCAAGGCGCGTGTGATAGTTGTGACGACCTCAGACGAACAGACCTCATCAGGTCCAAAACTCCCGTTTGACCCAATCACCTTACTGGTTGGATTCCTGCGCCGCTGGAAACTACTGGTTGGCATATTAGTTGTGTCAATTGTCCTGGGGATCGCCGCCGCTTACAAATTCGGCTCACAAACCTTTGAGGCTGAAACCATCATTTTGTATATGGCCAGTGAAAAACCCGGCGATGCGGCATCCTTGAGAGTCCCTCCACTAAACACACAGGTCCAGATGGTGAAAATAAATTCCAATCTGGAAAAAGTCAGGGAAAAATTAAAGCTTGAGACCCCTGTTAAGGCTCTTCGAAATGTCTTTCAGGTCAAGGTCGAGAAAAAAACGTCACTGGTTTATATATCAGCTCAATGGAAGTCAGCAAGACTGTCGGCGGATCTTGCCAACACTCTCAGGGATGCTTTTATAGAGAGCCAACTGGAATTGCGACGTGGAGACACTGAACGTGAACTCAAATCTATTGAATCAAATTATAAGGTCGCGCTTGATGATTTTAAACAGGCGGACGAGAAAGTTCAGGATTTCATAAAAGACAACAGGATCATTGACTTACCTAAAGATATCCAGATCAATGTAGACCAACTCACCGCCATGGAAACCCAGTTGACAAACTCCCAGAATGACTTGGACACATTAGGCACCCAGAAAGAAAACCTTAAAGAACGAATAGAAATTTTAACCGCCAAGGTTGCCCAGGAAAAAGCCGCAACTACCGCAACCCAGGGACTTGCTGACCTCAATATAAGGATTGAGAGGCTTCGACGGGCCATTTATGACGACAAGGTCAAGCGCAAGTCAGGTGTTGAACTCACTAGGGATGAAGTTGCTTACAACCGTGCCACAGAACTCTTTGAAAAAGGCCTCATCTCGCAACAGGAATTGGAAAAAGCCAAGGCAGAGTTTGAGGCCAAAGAAGTGGAAGCCGTAGACACGGCGGAAATAAAAGAATGGAAAAGACAGCTTAAGGTATTGGAAGAGCAGGTAATACCAAAGGAAGAAAATTTTAAGAGCCCATCACAGGAGTTGCTCCAGAATCTTCAGTCCAAAGTTCTGGAAATGGACCTGCAGGAGCTATCTCTTCAGAAAAAAACTGTTTTCATAACAGACCAGATCTCCCGTCTGAAAAACAGACTTGAAACTCTGACAAATCTACAGAGACAATACAGCGCCCTTACCAAAGATCTGGCAGCAAAAGAGTCCCAGAAGCTTACCCTGGAACAGCAACTGTCTAAACTCCGCAAGGAATTTGAATCACATGACTCGGGTTACGTGCTGGTCTCAAAAGCTCAGATCCCGACTCAAAGTATAAAATCAAACAAAAAGATTTTCTTTGGGATAGTGCTGGTGCTGGGAACCATGATTGGATATGTAGCGGTTCTGGTTTCTGAACTGACTGACACTACCATCAAATCAGCTTCTGAACTGCAGGCTAAATTTTCCAAACCCGTCGTTGGAGTTGTGCCGAATTTAAAAGAAACAGAACATCTGTTCCCCAATGGTGAAAACTTTCCTCTCCTGGAATTATTCCGGATGATAGTGCTGAACGTCAGACGGGAGATCCCCAAAAAAGGCGCTGTAGTTATGATTACAAGCGCAGACAGATGGGAAGGCAAAACTTTTGTCACGGCAAACATCGGAGCATGCCTGGGTCGACAGGACGAGCGTATCCTTTTGGTGGATGCCGAGATAAGGGACATCTCTAGTGAAGTCGATCTAAGATACATGATACCCGAGAAAGATAGACCTTTGAGTGGACTGGGCGAATGGCTTTCTTTTGACGCCCTGACTCCCGAGGAAATAATCTGGCCAACAGTATTGCCAGGGGTAGAGTGTATTCCTCGACTGGAGGCGGCCGTCACACCCGATCTGTTAGGCTCCTCGAGAATGAAAGAACTCCTCGAGACTCTCTCTGACCAGTTCGACCTCGTGCTTATAGATGCCCCAATAGTGTCCAATTTTGTTGACGCTGAATATATCGCTCAGTGGTGTGACGCAATCATCTTCGTAGTCCGTAGCAGGATGTGTCCATCTTCCCAGCTTAAGAAATCTGTAGAACGAATGAAAAATACAGGAACTCCACTTGTTGGATTTGTTCTTAATGATGTCGACAAACTCTATTTGAAGTTGTCCTGATTCCTTTCCACATACAGGGTATAAAGGATCTATCAAGCATGTATGTCGTTCAAACACCGCGACGTTTTGTAAGGAGTCACTGGGGAGGCACTGAAACCGTAATCCTGGAGACAAGTAAAAGGCTTTTGGCTCATGGACACAAGACTAAAATAATATGTCCCATGGCATTGACCGACCAGAGACTCGAGGTCATCGAAGGGGTGGAAGTCCTCCGCACACCCTACTTTTACCCGTACCTTGGGTTGTCATCGGACGCTAAAGCCCAGATGGACATGAAGGGTGGAAATCTCTTTTCTTTTGCGTTGATGAAGGCGCTAAAACAGGAGAGGGATTTAGACCTGATTCATCTGCACACTGCCAAGCGGACTGGTGGTATAGGCCGGTTCATCGCCATCAAAAGGCGGATTCCTTATGTTGTCTCTCTTCATGGAGGATTGTTCGATGTCCCCACCGAAGAGGCGGCAACCTGGACTGAACCAACAAAGGGGGCCTATGAGTGGGGCAAGGTCCTTGGTTGGTGGGTCGGATCCAGACGGGTATTTGACGACGCTGCAGCAATTATATGTGTTGGGGAAGAGGAGAGAAAACAGACACAGAGCCGCTATCCCACCAAAAATGTAGTTCATCTTCCTAACGGAGTCGATCCCGAGTTCTTTTCTCACGGGGATGGTGGAGCATTCAGGCTGAGAAACCACATTCCTGCGGATGCATACGTGATGCTGACAGTAGGACGAATAGATCCGCAGAAGAATCAGATGTTTTTGGTCAAACACCTCAGAGACCTGATTCAGGTCCAACAGAAAGCTCATCTTTTAATCATTGGGCACGTTACCAACCAGTCCTATTACAATCAAATAATGAGTTACGTTTCGAGTATGGAACTCGCTGACAGAGTCACAGTTATTCCGGGACTTCAGTCCAACAGCAATGACATTGCAGACGCATACCATTGCGCAGATCTGTTTGTTCTTCCGTCTATTCACGAACCCTTCGGAATCGTGATTCTTGAGGCTTGGGCATCAGGTTTACCTGTCATTGCAAGTCGTGTCGGAGGTATTCCGTCGTTCGTCGATCATCGAGTAGAGGGACTTCTTTTCCAGGCAAACAACGATACGCAGCTCGTCTCGGCTGTAAAATTTCTGGCGGAACATCCGGAAGAGGCCGCAAAAATAGCCATAGAAGGTAAGAAAAAAGCGATTACGGAGTTCAGTTGGGACAACATTACCGGAAGATTAATCAGGATATACGAGGAGTCTATCCGTGAGAATTCTTTTCGTAAATGAAAAATGTGGTCACTTTGGGGGAGTTGAACAGAATGTGGCAGCCACGGCGAAAGGTTTGCGTGAGCTTGGATATAGCTGTTACCTGGCCTTTGGAACCAGCCTTTCAAAGGACTTTGATAATTACAGTTCATTTTTTGAAAATGTATTCTTGTGCCACGACATTTCCCAAAATGGAGAAAACCCTTCAGGAAGAAAATTCGAGGACATTCTGGAAGAGATTTCTCCTGATGTCATTTACGTTCACAACGTCTCCCAAACCGGCTTTTGCCTGCCTTTTGTAAATAAAATCCGCATAGTCAGGATGGTACACGATCACGACCTGTGCTGCCCCAGAAAGCACAAATATTTTTTTTATACTGAAAGAATCTGCCATTATCCCGCTGGATGGCGATGTTATCTGGATATGGCCTTTGCGCAAAGAGGATCTGGAGATAAAAAACGCCTTAAATATGTGAGTATCCCCAAAAAAATTGTTGAAATGAAGCGCAATTACAAATGGGACGCTCTCCTTGTTGGTAGCCATTTTATGAAGCAGGAGCTAATCCAGAATCTCTTTCCAGAGGACAGAATCCACATAGTGGCTCCTTCCGTCCCCATCAAACCTGTCGCAACCACTATGCCTTCGTCTCAACCCGTGATTCTCTGTGTAGCCCAGCTAATCCGGGGTAAAGGAGTGGATTTGTTGTTGAGGGCTCTAAAGATGCTGTCATGTGAGTTTAGGGCATACATAGTAGGGACCGGGAATGCCGAGTCCGGCCTCAAGAAGCTTTGCCACGAACTCGGACTGGATGATAAAGTCAGCTTCGTTGGTTGGGTAAACAATGATTCTATTGGCTCTTACTACAGCAGCTCGAGAGTTGTTGCGGTCCCATCCCGCTGGCCGGAACCGTTTGGCATGATAGGACTTGAAGCCATGAGACATGCCAGACCGGTGGTCGCATTCAATGTGGGCGGCATCCCGGACTGGTTGGAACATGAGGTGACAGGCCTGTCCGTTCCGGAACAGGATGTAGCGGGCTTGGCAAGTTCTCTGGAACGAATTCTTGTTGATCACAATCTGGCCTGCCGCTTGGGCGCAGCCTCGGCAACAAGAGCCCAAGACAATTTTTCGTTTGAAGAATACTTGCAAAAGATAGTAAAATATCTGGAAATTAATTAAATGGAAGTTTCATGTCTGACAAGAATTGGATTGATCCCTTTTCCGATGGAATAATTAAAAGAATAGACCCCAAAGTTCGTGATTCTTTAACGCCTACTCAGTTAACAGCTATCAAGGAAGCCATTAGAGGGCCTAGGGCTCCCATCAAACCCATTGACATCAGGGGTGTTATACCACTCTATTTTGCCCGGTATTTTTTTGTTCTTCTCATTGGTAGGGACAGGCGGGCTGCAGTAATCAGGGAGGAAGGCTTCAGGCGGATTCGTTCAAGATGGCTAAACGGACTTTTTTTCTCTTTTTTTGTAGCATGCCCTCTGGTTGTTATAGTGTTTCTTTTCCTGTACCTGCTGAAAACTATCTGGGGCCTGGATATAATGCCCGATCAGCACCTCTGGGATATTTTCAAGTAATTCTTCAGACACAAAAGTGTGTTGCCACTTGATTAACCTGATTTCAGAACCCGGTGGGGATGAGTTGGCCCGTTCAAAACTCCTCCCCAATCGTTGCTTTGTGGAACCATGCAGGTTGCGCCAACAAAAAAGTTTCACTGGCGTTTTGAAACATGCCTGTCAAGAACAACTTTCTGACCGTGGCTAATGTCGGTCAATCCAGCCTCCTTTCTCTTGCTGCCATGTCTCGCTCCTTTGAGGTACCCATACGCATCGACAAAACGCCTGATGGGGGCAAGTGGAATATCACTCCAGCTACCCTCCTTGACATCTGCTATCCAGTCACGGACAGTATGCCCAAGGCAACGCAGAGTTATGCCTACAGGCTGATAGGCGTTCGGGTATATGAAGCTGTCTGCCTCACCTTCTATGAAGCGTCGGCCGTATAGCTGTTTGAGAGAATAGTTGTGGCTATGCATGACGAGCGAGTCAGCTACATATTTGATCTTCCAGCCACGCTCTTTTGCGCGATGTCCCCAGGCTGTGTCCTCGGAACCCCAAGCCTCGTCGTAAAAGTGTTGTTCGTTCCAGGCTGTTCGTCGTAAGGCCGCAAAGGGAAGAGAGAGTTCTATCCAGGCAGGCGCTTCACCACTGACGGGAAAACTAGACAGATATTCTCGCCTTACCCACGGCCATGCCTCAGGTCGAGCTACCTGCCTGGCAAAAGCCGCCATTACTTCAGGGTCGTCAAAAGCTGCAACGAGCCTGCCCAACGCCTGGGGAGAAAGCAGGACGCAATCAGAGTTGAGAAACACGCAGATTGGTGATTTGTTCTCAGATATTCCACGGTTCAGGACCCGTCCGGGCACATAGTCTTGAGGCGCTATTGTAATAAGTCGGTGTGGGTAAGCTGACACGATATCAAGGGTATTATCGGTGGAACCTGAGTCGATAACCAGTAATTCAAAATCCTTGTAATCCTGAAAAAAAAGCGCCGAAAGCGCCAGACCTATTTCATGAGCAGAATTCTTGCACCTCATGATGACCGTACATTTCGGTATCTTCAATGGTTCAACAAAGTCCGTATCGTCTGCGCTGACTGAATTCTTCATCTTGCCGATCTCCCTTGATCCGGTTCAGGGGGTATAACCTCGGAGATGTGAACACTCTTGCGTGTCGCCATATATTCGATGATCCGTTTTGCGCTTTTAAATCCGTCAGCCAGATACATCGTTATTGGATGTATTATGACATTAGACACTATGCCACGTTCCTCGTTCGCCTCAAGCTGTTCAAGAACCATGTCCGCCCATTCACCCACCTCATAAGACTCAGGGCCAAAATCATCACTCCAGTTGTATCGTTTTTGCCACCAGGCGACCCATTCCTTAGTCCTCTCAGCATGGTAGATGTGTTCGTGGTCAGGAATGATGTTTATTGGAAAAGACCAAATACCCCTGTCATCCCAGACTGGACCCGTCGCATCCTTTTTCACTCCATCCGAGATGAGAATTATACCGTTGCTGGCTAGCACCTTTTCCGTATAGGGACCATGCATGTACATGTGGTTTCGCCAGATTTTTATTGTCTTTCCGGTGCGTCTGAAAGCAGCAGAAACGGTCCACCTCGTATCAAGCTGCTGATACCATCTGGGACCGTTGTAGCTTCCGAGAAATTTTTTACATATTCGGTGCCATAGTTCCGGCTTGAAGCAGTTGTAATTGTGTCCGCCCATCTCAACTAGCCGGTCTTTGACTATGGGTTCCAGATCCTGCCATTCTTCCACGAAACAAAGGCCCGATATGAAGAACGTGACTCTTACTCCGTGTTCGCGAAGAATGTCCAGATAGAGCTGAGCGGTCCTGAGTTCTGAAATGTCACTGTGTTTCTGGTTTCCCGTGCCCAGGCTCATGTGGTGCAGATCACCCGTGAGACAAATCATGGGTTGACTCCTTCGAACGTAAGGCCGAGTTTTCTGGCTGAGGCTTCAAAATTGGGGTCGCCGAAAACTCCCCAGGTTTTAAGGAAGGCCATCCTCAGCCCGTTTGGATCATCTGGACCTGCCACGGCCCATCGTGCCAGTCCTCTGAAATTGGGCTCAGCTATATTGTATGCGATAACAGGAAATACTATTCCCAGGAGGTCCCGAGGAGGGGTTAATGTCAAAGCCAGACGGTGTCCGAAGGAAGAGCTTTTTCTGGAGCGGTTCACCAAAAAGGCTTTCAAGCGGCGCGCAGCCTCACGAGGATGGCTCAAACCGTCCTTCACTCCGCGATTTAGCGCAGCGACCGGGTAATCTTTCCAGTTCAGTTTGTCAACCTGACATCTACGGCCCTCAACTTCCAGATGCACGGGCTCTACTGCTCTCCTGACATCATCAAGCCAGGCACGGATATCGCGCTGCTCCCATCCAGAGTAGTCAGGCATGAAGCGGAATTCCATGGCCCAATCGTAAAGAGAGCGGAAATCGGCGCCCACATCGAGTCGACAGGCCATGCGTCTCTGACGTTCGGCGTAGCTCCAGTGATAGACCCCTCTCCAGTAGAGCAGGGAATCTCCGTACCCAAGTATTGCTTTCACAGCGTGCCTGATCAAGGCCTTCCAGACCCCTTCTGGAGGACTTGAGAGGGCAGTTACGGCATCGTTAATTACGAGAAGCGTCCCGCGATTTACCACCAGGTCCCTGATGTCCGATGCTAGTATGCGATCCGCGGTGAATCTTGATAGAGAAGGGACATAGGAAGGGTCTCCCAAGATTGTCTGATGTCCAAAACGCATGTCGTACCACATTACGCGGCACGGGGCTGTCTCAAGAGCCCGGTCACTGATGCCTCCAGCGTCAATTCCTATTCCGGCTTTTTCTGAAAGAGGCCTGAGCGCTTCGTTGAGACTGCGCCGGAGCTTTTCGGTTTCCTTTGCCCACTTTCCGGTAGTAATCAACAAAAAGTCCAGGTTGTTGTGTGGCTTCTGCGTGTTGTTGGTGATCTCAACTCCGCCCTCACCTCGACCATACCCACCCATGAGGACTACCG
>CAZIVV010000058.1:0-8387 GCA_964542775.1 uncultured Desulfomonile sp. | reverse complement strand
CTTCTATTCAACACCAAGTTGGTTAAATTCTGCTTTAAGGGTGGACCTTTCGGTGGCCAGCGCCAAATTGCTTTTGGCATACTGAAACTGCGGATTCAGTTTGAGAGCCCTTTGGAAATCTTCAATCGCTTCTTCAGGATTGCCGGTACGATATTTGAAAAATCCTCGATTGTTCCAAATCATGGGATCATTTGGGCTCAAAGCGGCAGAAGTGTTCAAATCCGAGATGGCTTCCGAATCCTTGCCCATAATTCCGTGAACTACCCCTCTCAGATTATATGCCCTCCCAGAGTCCGGTCTCACTTTTATCAAATTGTCCAGGTCATGTAAGGCAAGTTGAAGCTCGTCTTTCCTGAAATAGCACACAGCGCGGTTGTAGAGCGTTCTGGCGTCATTAGGCACATCTTCCAGGACCTGTGAAAAATCCTGAATGGCTGCGTCATAAAGCATCCTGTGGAAGAAAGTCAGACCGCGCATGGTAATAATCTCTATTTCTGATGGGTCAATCGTCAACGCTGCTGAGAGGTCAATTTCAGCACGTGAGTAATCATTAAGGGCTACAAAAATCCTGGCTCTTTCCCTGTAGGCGTCGGATAACCTTGGATCCAGTTCGAGAGCCCGGTTAATAAATTCGAGCGCTTCGTCGTGATTTCCCTGTTTGCTCCTCAGAACTCCCATGAACATGTAGACTTCAGCCGAATTAGGATTCAGCCTCATCGCCTTTTTGAGGATAGACTCGGCTGTTTTTAATCTGTCCAGTTGTATCAGGCATCTGGCTGTGAGGACAAGAGCGGCGGAGTCATCCGGCCTTTCCTCAAGCCACTTTTGGGCCGATGACAAGGCCATATCTGGTTTGTCAGTCTTGAGGAATAGCAAAGTCCTCTGCTTTCTGATAGCGTCATCCGCTCTTAAAGACTCTGCCTTGGCATAATCGCTCAAAGCAGAATTGTAGTCTCTGAGTTTGACTTGTACTTCCGCTCTGAAAACATAAAGATCTGGGTCTGTAGGTGAAATCCTGCTCCAGGTTTTGACGTCATCCAGCGCTTTTCTGGGCTTACCCTCCTTGAGGTACAATCTTGCGCGTGACTCCAGGGCTAGCGCTGACTGTGGGTCAAAGTTCAATGCACGAGTAAATTCATCCTCGGCCCTAATCAGCGAACCTTCTTTTTCGAATATCAATCCCTTGAGTACGTAGGCGCGAGCCACTCCGGGCATATTAAGAAGATAGGTATCCAGTGCGAGAGAGGCTTGATCGAACTGATCGACCATGATGAGACATTCTGCTTTTTCTATGAGAGCGGCATAATTTCTTCTTGAAATACTGATTGACGCGTCAAAATCTTCAATAGCCTTGAAATAATCCTTCTGATTCTTGTAGATAAGACCTCTATGAAAAAACAACTGTCCTTGAGCCTGGCCCTTTATTGATTCATCCTGAAGCCATTCATCCAGTAGTTCGATCCGTTTCTGGGGATCCGTTACGGCGTCGAGTCTCCTGTTCAGATCCCGTAGATTCTGGGCCGAACACAATTGTTCAGAAACTGTAGCTACTGAAACTATTAAAAATAATATGATGGTGGTAAGGCGTGTTTTCATTCTGAAAGAACTTTCTGTTCATTCCTCAGGCGCCTCTGACCACCCGTTAGTCAGGGGACACGTGTTTTAAGTTCTTGGACAAGTACATCAAGTATCTGATCAAACTGTCGTCTCATTGACAGCATGTTTTCGCGCATCTGCAGGATAACCTCCACTCCAGGGAGATTTACTTCCAGCTCGCGGGTCAAATTTACAATGATCCGTACTCTCTGAAACTGACAGTCATCGTATAGTTTGCACCCGGAATTATCGACCCTGGAACAAACAATCAGTTCCTCAGATTCGAGTTCATCCAGAAACTTCTCTTCAAATTCGAATATCTCCAATAGTTGTTTTCTATGGTAATACTGATCGGACATTACACCACCTATACTTAAACTATGGCTAGCAAACCGGTTTTTTTAGAGAGTTCTTTTCCTGACTACTTTTACAGGCGAATATTACTCCTCAAATCTGTTTTGTAAAAATTATCCAGAATGGAGGCAGCCTCAAGGGCTTCTTTTTCAGTTGTAACCGGCACTTGAACTCTTAGTGTAACATAGAGGTCTCCTGGATTTCTCGTTTTCAGGTTAGGGGCCCCTTTTCCTTTAAGCCTCATTTTTTGGCCCGACTTCGTGCCCGCCGGAATTTTGAGCTGAACTGCGCCGGTGGGAGTCATAAGGGTTATCTCGGCTCCCTTCATGGCCTCTGATACCGTGACAGGAACATCCACTTTAATGGAATCTCCGTCTCTCCTGAAGACCGGATGAGGCGCTACATGGGTCACAATGTACAAATCTCCGGCCGCTCCGCCATTTCTGCCAGGCTCCCCCTTACCCGCCAGTCTTATTTTAGATCCATCCTTGACTCCAGCAGGGATCACTACATCAATGGTCTCGGTAGTTGGTAAGACCCCTGATCCATGACATTCTGAACATATTTCACCAGATCGGCCCGATCCTCCGCAATCCGGGCAAGCTCTGTTAAAACTTATAGGCCCCTGCGAGACTCCGGTCTGACCCGTTCCCTTGCAGGTCGGGCAGACCTTGCCATCAGTGCTTTCTATTCTACCCGAACCGGCACACCTAGAGCATGTCCTTTGTTTCTGCAGAGAAATCCGTGTTGTGGCGCCCCTGATCGAGCTTACAAAGTCAACGTCAAGAGTAGTTTCAATGTCGCGACCCTTTTGCGGGCCCATAGGTTGAGTTCCAGATCCTCCAAAGAGATCTGTAAATATGTCCTCAAATCCAGAATACTTATAGTCTCCCTTGTCTGAAAAAGATTCGTAAAACCCTCCAAAGCCCTGTTGGCCTCTAGATCCAGCGCCGCCGTACTGTTGCCATTGTTTGTACTGCCTTGCCTGATCTGGATCGAAACCGCTCCTTAACCCGTCTTCGCCGAATTCATCATAGATTTTTCTTTTTTCAGGATCTGATAATGCCTCGTGAGCCTGAGAAACCTCTTTGAACTTTTCCTCGGCTTCCCTGTTTTCGGGGTTTACATCCGGGTGATATTTTCTTGCCAGCTTTCGATAAGCTTTCTTGATCTGATCAGTGGTGGCGTCTTTTTTGACACCCAGTATGGAATAAAAATCTTTTCCTGCCATGATACATTTCCTCTTTGCCTCAAGGCTTCAAGAGACCCGAATACCATTACGAATTATTTATGAACCTGCATCTGAAGGTGAAAGTTCGTAGTTTTGACAACTAATATCCGTTAAGATATTTATGTATTGATGTCTTGTTGTCAAGCTGCGCATAAGCAGTCTGGCGGGCTAAAGTCAGGCTGCCACACGGCGCCATCAGCAATTTTTTTCGCTGGTTGTTACTTCGCATGGAAATTCGAGGTAGTAAAAGTCATGATAATTGATTGCCATGTTCATTTATTCCAAGATCGGGTAATTGAAGATCGCTCACCGTTTGTAGCTTCGGACAAGGCTTTTGGCGCGCTTTATTCTTCACCAAAATCGCGAATCGCCACCCCAATACAGATAATAGAGTACCTGGACAACAACTCTATTTCCAAAGCCGTAGTCTTTGGGTTTCCATGGAAGCAACGGGATCTTTTCAGGGAAAACAATGATGCCGTATTGGAATTCAGCTCAAAATACCCTGACAGGATCATTCCTTTCGCAACTTTCGGTTTGAGTGATCCGGACGAGGCTTACTTTGAAGCAGAGAAGACACTTAAATCTGGATTCAAGGGCCTTGGTGAACTTTCCATGTATGAAACAGGCTGGGATAAAAGCTCGCTTTCAACTCTAAAGGCCAGTGTACAGATTGCGGCCAAGGCCGAAGCTGCTGTGATGCTTCACGTTAATGAGCCTGTGGGACATTATTATCCTGGAAAGATTTACACTAGTTTCGACGGACTTCTTGAGTTGATTGCAGAATTCCCCAAAGTCGATTTCATTCTCGCCCATTTCGGAGGCGGAATCTTTTTCTATGCGTTAATGCCTGAAATCAGGAACATTCTCACTAACACTTATGTAGATACCGCCGCCTCACCTTTCATTTATGATCCCGCAATATATGAGATTGCCTTGAAGATCCTCGGAGAAAACAACATTCTGTTTGGCAGCGATTTTCCACTTCTGGGTTTTCAGCGATACGCCAGGGAAGTGGACAATCTGTCACTCACGGCATCCCAAAAAGATAAAATTTTTGGCCAGAATGCCTTGCAACTCTTCAATTCAAAGCTTCTTCAAAGATGACAGGTTCTTATGATTAAACGAAGGAATCAGGAACCCCTGGAATCGCTATACACCCAACCAGGTGGATTCACAGGCTCTTGCGCTCGGGTATGTTCGGCGGAAACCCGGATGGATATTCCGCCTCTGGGATTCATGATGCCTAGCACCCGAACCCACTTTGGTTCAATCTCGTTCACTATGTGTTCAAGTATGGTGTTGGTTATTTCCTCATGAAACATTCCAACATTGCGGAAACTACCGAGAAAAAGCTTAAGCGACTTCGATTCAATGCATTTCTCGGCCGGGATATAGGCAATTTTAATAAAGGCAAAATCCGGCTGACCAGTCACAGGACAAAGGCTGGTAAATTCCGGACAGTCGAACTCTATGACATAGTCCCTCTGAGGAAACTTGTTTTCAAATCCTTCCAGTAGGGCTCTATCAGGTGAACTGGGATACACTGTTTCACTCTTTTTCAGGAGGCTTAGATCGTATTTGTCTCTTAAATCCATAAAAAGAACTCCATTATCTGCAATTTTGACGACTCATCGGTTCTTGCGTAGTTCCAGAGGTCATCCACGCCTTTGTTCAGCAAACTATCCCAGGGAAGGCAATTTGAGCCATGATAGATAACACGGCCAGTATTGGAGGATATTTACCTGTCACTTCTACTCTGAGTGGTCTGGACGCGCGCATCAAGCTAGTCATCTTCTTTATTCTACTGGCACTCACGCTGACGTCGAACGATACCCGCACGGTGTTATTAAATATCTCTTTTATATCGTTGCTCGCTCGCATGTCATCTGCCCCGATGCGAACATGGGTAAAATGCTTTTGGCGTTTTTCGCCTATGCTCATAATAACCTTTTTATTGAATCTTGTCTTCAGCGCTCCAGGTTTCTACATCGAAATAGCGGGACTTGCTCTGCCTGTTGGATATGATAGCCTAAATAGCAGTCTAGTCCTCACCGCTCAGCTAGCTGGCGCAATCATGCTGGCTATGATCATTTCCTTCTGTACTACTCCATCACAACTCACGTCAGCGCTACAATGGTTTGCACAACCGTTGTCCTGGCTAAAAGCTCCGGTGGGGGAGTTCTCTCTGGTAATATTCATGGCTATGCGATTTGTTCCTATATTTCAGCAGGAACTTTTCAGAATCAGGGATTCACAGCTCTGTCGAGGCCTCAATTTTCAAACTGGCTCATTTTGGGTTAAGGGAAAAAAACTTTTGGGTATCTTTCAGCCAGCCTTCATCTCAACCATCCAAAAATCGGAAATTTTGGCCGGCGCGATGACGGCCCGGGGATTTGTTCCAGGCGCTCCAAGATCACATTATGCGCGAAAACCTCTATCTCACAGAGACCTCATCGCAGTCCTCGTCACTCTGGGCTATCTGATTATCCTGTTTTATATTCGACAATTATAAGCCACCATAATTCAAGATCAGGACCCTATCTACAATATAAACCAGTTATTTAGTTTAAGCTTATAACATTGTATTATAATTAGTTTTATGATATAGATATCTTCGTGTTTGCGAATTGGAGCCATAATTTTGTTCGAGGAGAGCAAAACATGAAAACAAAAATACTTTGCACACTTGTTTGCAGTCTGATAGCGATTATTTCGGTGTTGCCATCCTCAGCTGCTTCAGACGAACTCATAGTCAAGAATTGCGCTGAATTGATGAGAATGGCCCAGAATCTTCAGGAAGATTTGAAGACCACAGACCTCATGATGGGAGCAGCTTTGCAGAGCGGATCCATGTCTACGTTCAAGACATACAAGCTAAAAAAAGAAGCCACCAACAAGCAGTTACAGTCGGTACTTCAGGCGATAAACCTGAAAGGTTGCTCAAAGACAATGTAATCCTGGAAAACGAATTTTTAGAAAAGCCCTGAACATTGTGTAATTTTGCTCCTGGCGCGAATGACTGGCCTTGGCGTGGGACTTTGCCACATATTCCAGGCCGCAGGTCGAGTCCATTCCTTCCCGCATATTTTCACTTCATGGTGCGGTAAATAACCGGTCTGATAGCTCGACTAACGTTTATTTCACATCGGGTGGTTGGCAAAAGCACCGGTTTGATTGCTCCAACATCGAATTCGCGTCCATCGTCTTTTGCACGCACAAAGATTCTGGCTAACTGGCTGTCTTCAATCATGCAATACAATTCCTGGTTCCCATCCTGAACCAGTTTCTGGAAGTCATTCCATCCCTTGCTAAAGAAACTTGCGAGTACAGCCTCTGCATACGTATGCGCTTTGGAGGGATCGACCCCGACAGATAGTAATCTGGCCACCAATTTCAGAATTAGAGCGTCTTTGAGAGTCAGTTTATCTGTAGCGCCTCCAAGACCTTGATCGGGCCTGCCAACTGAATCCAGAAATGAGTTCAAGGCGCTGACTGATTCAAAGTCAAGTAAATCCGAAACGGTTTCAAGTGACAAATCTTTGGAAAACATAAACACCTCGTGAAGATGGTCAGATAGACAAAATCTGAACATGTTGCAAGTAAAATTATCGATAGCAGGAAGCCGGTGACAGAATAATTACATCAGTTCGTCAGCTCTTTTCCTGGCGGCTTCCACCGTGTCCATCAATATTCCCCTTACTCCAGAACGTTCCAGGACTTTGAGACCGGATATGGTGGTCCCCGCCGGAGAAGTAATCAGGTCCTTTAACTGGCTGAAAGACATTTTCTGGTCGAGAGCCATAGTTGCGGCTCCCATTACCGTCTGAACAGTGAGGCTTCTGGCGACTTCCCGGCTCAGACCACCCAAAACGCCTCCATCGGAGAGAGCTTCCATTATTGCAAAAAGATAGCCAGGACCGCTGCCTGAAAGGGCTGTCACTGCATTCATCATTTTCTCGTCAACTGTTACAACCTTACCGATGCTGGAAAAAAAGTCACCAGCTATCGCCATGTCAGTTTCAGAAGCAATTCCTGCCCCGCAGATCGCTGTGGCGCTCTGTCTGACAGTTGCCGCCGCATTCGGCATTGATCTGACAAGCCTAGTGTTTTCACCGAGTATGGATAGCAGGAAAGCCGTAGAAACGCCAGCGGCTATGGATATAACTATCGTCTTGTCATCGATGATCCCTTTGAGTCTTACGAGAGCCTTTTCCATGTTTTGTGGTTTTACTGCCAGCAAAAGGATGTCTGTCCCGTCATCCGCCAACAGTTCAGGTTCGCCTACACTCAGCACTCCATATTCTTCAACTACATTTTTCAGCCTTGCTGAGTCTGTGTCGTAGATCACAATCTGATTGGGCAGCGCTTTATCAGATTCCAGAAGTCCCTTGATTATGGCCGACCCCATGGCCCCGGCTCCCAGTATCGATATCTTTCTCAAGTTCACAAAAACCCCCTGATGAAGGACAATGCCTCCGGGTAATCGACCCTTTAATCTGAGTCTATTCGTTAAAATGACATTTTGTAAGCATTTTTCTTCAGTCTGAAATGTCATTTTTTGTGGTAGTGTAATTCGGGTCCTAATTCACGGTGTTCAGAGTCTGGAACCATTATATTATATGGGCTTCGATTTAAGAAGTACATTAGTGGGCCCTTGATGAATCCACAGCTCGACATACACTGGAGGCGACTTTTCATGAAAGAACCTGTTGTAATTGACGCTAGGGGACTGAATTGCCCACAGCCAGTATTACTAACAAAAAAATCTATAGAGAACTCAGACTCAGATACGTTTCTGGTTAATGTTGACAACCAGATAGCCAAAGAGAATGTGATGCGGTTTTTAGGAAATCTGGCTTTTCACATTGAAGTTCGTGAATTAGCAGCGGATCATTACGAAATAGAGGCACGTCGAGGTACAAAGTCCATAGTGCCGGACTTGAGTTCAAACCGGTCTTCAGAAGTTTTGCCCATCCCTGAATCTTCGTCCCTGGTGGTTTATGTGGGGACATGTTTTATGGGAACCGGTGATAATGATTTAGGAGCTAAACTGATCCGTGGGTTTCTACGGACTTTGATCGATATGTCTTTCAGGCCATGGCGCATGATTTTCATCAATTCCGGAGTCAAGCTTACCACCATAGATGAAGAGGCAACAGAGGCTCTAAATCTGTTATCCGAAAAGGGAGTTGAAATCCTGTCA
>CAZIVV010000057.1:0-21228 GCA_964542775.1 uncultured Desulfomonile sp. | reverse complement strand
ATTGACGACCTGGTGTATTACCAGGTTTCCCGAAACACGGCATGGCGGGTTCTCGCAGATTAGGAAGAATCAGATTACCTGGCTCCCGATGACATAGATGTGAAGCGCACCACGACCGAACAGGTAGAAGTGACCAGAAGGTTCTTCGCAGAAAGGAATATCAAGGTCGATGTTGAATTCTCCTGGGGAAGCACCGAAGCAAAAGTAAACGAAGGTGTTGTAGACGCTATTGTGGATGTGACTGAAACTGGAAGCACACTTAAAGCTAATGGTTTGAAGATAATCCACAACATACTCACCACCAACACTCAGTTCATCGCTAATCACAAGGCTTTTGCGGACCCCTTCACGCGAGACAAAATCAGTCAGATCCATCTGATGCTTCAATCAGCTCTGGAAGCCCGTAAAATGGTTGGCCTCAAAATGAACGTTCCCAAGGAACAGCTGGAGGTGGTTGTCGGACTGTTACCATCACTGAACGCTCCGACGGTCTCAGGGCTCTACAAATCTGATTGGTTCAGTGTTGAGTCGGTGGTTTCCGAAGAGATAGTGCGCAGCCTCATTCCAAAGTTGCTCAAAGCTGGAGCGACAGGAATAATAGAATATTCCTTAAACAAGGTTTTATAATCCCGGTCATTCCATGAAGCCAATAACTGTTGACAGGTTTGTTTAAAAGGGCCAGATTTAGTTCAGAAACAGGTTTTGCGTTTATCGACATGAAAAAATGGAGGGGGCGAATGAAGAGTTTGCATTCAACGCACTATCTTATGTCGTTTCTAATGATGGCCCTGAGTTTCAACATTGCCCATGGAACATCATCAATAACTCTTATTGACGCAGTGCTGGAAAAGGACAATCAGAGACCTCTGCAAGACAAAATAGTTCTAACAGGTGGATATCAATAGTATAATGCTCCTAAATAATGGTTGGGAGGATTACATGGGTGACAGGATTTCTACTCAGATTGGGTTCGCTGATTTGGTGGTGGGTCAGAGAAAATCCAAGTCTCAGTTTTTGGACGATGTAGATCGTATGATTGATTGGCGTCCCATTGAAAAGATCCTGAGCAGAAATTACAAAAAGAAGACCTCCTTAGATGGTCGTCCTGCTTATCCAGCGCTGCCACTTTTCAAAATGCTCCTCCTGCATAGATGGTACAATCTCAGCGACCCAGTATTGGAAGAGGCTGTCAACGACAGGATCAGTTTTATGAGGTTCACCGGTATTTCACTGGAGAGTAGCATTCCTGACGAGACTACCATTTGTCGGTTTCGTAATGAACTCGGAACAAAAGGCATTTTTGAGCAATTGTTCAACAGGATAAACGATCAGCTTGAATCAAGACAATTACTTGTTCGTACCGGAGCAATAGTGGATGCAGAGCTTATTTCATCATGCAGACGTCCCATGAAAGTCACAGACGTAATACCGGTAGACCGTAAAGAAGATGATACTGAAGTGAGACCTGACTTTAAAATCACTTACTCTGATGACGAAGAGGCAGCCTGGTTGAAGAAAGGCAAGCATGCCTACTACGGTTACAAGATGCATGTGGGAACGGATGTGTCCGGATTCGTGTTGGGTGGTCACGTCACCCCGGCGAACAAATCTGATACGGGTGAATTTAAGGATCTGTTGGAAGAGCTAGCCATTGATCCAGGGGCAGGGGTCATTGCCGACAAAGGATATGCCAGCCTTGAAAACCGGGAACATCTTCATCAACGAGGTTACACGGATGGAATCATGAATCGTGCAGTCAGAGGCCGGTCTCTAACCGAGAAGGAACAAACCAGGAACAAAAGCATAAGTTCTGTCCGGTATGTAGTTGAGAGAACATTCGGCACACTTAAACGCCGCTACAATTTAGCCCGGGCCAGATATGTCGGGAGACTGAAGACCCAGATGGAGTTTTTCATCTGCAGTATAGCTTTCAACATAAGAAAGGCGTCCTTGATGTTAACTTGAAGGGATAACTTTGCCCTGTAGTTTAAAAGTAACGAAAAACAGGTTAACATGACTTACGAGTGAGGCAAATGTTTACAAAAACGACTGCCTGATTGGGGCCTAAAAATTAGAAAAAATAATACTGCGCCGTTTTGTAAAAGTCTCAAAGCAGGACATACCCCAGAAAACCGAGTGTAATTAATTAGAGTGAATATTGATGAGTTATTGGTCCGTGCAAGTAAAAATCTGGGAATTTCGTAAAATAAAGAACCCTTGACACTAATTCAGTGTCCGTATATGATGGAAATCAGTTTTTTGACGGGACTGTGGTGCGTGGACATAAGAGCCACATGCGTGCCTATGAAGGGAGAACCGTAAGACATCCTTGGAGATGCCGGGGAACTGGAGGCCGAATGCAGACAGTCCTTATTTAAAGTCCACGATGAGAAATCATTGTGGGCTTCCTTATTTTCCCCACCAGTAAGCCGTGTTTAAATAAAACTCACCGAAATGATCTCCTTCTGTGAATTCACCAACAATTACGAGGAAGCTCTTTCCTCTCGGTGTCAAACCCACTAGGCCCCACTTGTTTTGTTCTCTGGTTCCATCCATAATTACTGGTTTCTCCCTATTTTTGTCCAGTAATTCCCGGACGCATGGCAACAACCTATAGCGTGGCGCTTTCTGGATCAGTGACTTCCTGTTCCAGTGTGGTAAAAAACGATCTAGAAAAATTTCCACTTCGCCATCAATCCATCTAACCCTTGTAAAAGGCCTCCATTGAAGTTTTTTGGGGCATTCATCCATCCACTTTTTCAGAAAAGCCTCTCCTCTTTTAACTATTTCTATATTGGGGTGACCTGAAATTGGTTCCGTCTTGCATTGATACATTCACGCAGTATACATAAAGACCGGCAGACGATTCAAATTCAATGTGTTGCAACCCGCCTTTCTTAGCAGCAACGCGTTGGGTCGAGCAATTGACTGTAACGCCCGTGCTGGTAACCTGGTGGACTGATGCCAAAAATCGATCCCATCATCTTGATTTATCAAGAATAACAAGTTTTTTTATTTCTTTTGATGCGCGCTTACTACGGTTCCTCTACAAAAGGGTTTCTAGCCATCCTGCAGGTGCAGTTGCCTTCATCTCCGCTGTTCCATTCATGGATGAGTTTCTTCAGGCCATTTCGATCAAGGTCAAGTAGAGTTTTGACATTACCCTGAGTGATCAGGCGCATTTTGTAGGCAAAAAAGACAGCTTCTTCCAACAATCCGGGAGAAAAGGGCAGCCGCTCCCTGAGCAAGCCACGCCTATCCAGCAAATCGACTACCAGTTTATAAGCCTGTTGAGCTTTTTCAGTGTCAGGCGCCATTAGCCCGAGAACCCTCCTGTATCAATTTTATATAGGTCGCCGATGAATTTAAAGACAGATGACATTAGCTGTCAAGACTCGAGCGGACCACTTTCCCTGAGGCAATTTCAATGAAGTTGGGGGCGAACCCTGCAATGTCAGAATAATCGTGGGAAATGATCAGGATAGTTTTTTTCTGATCCTTACCCAGTCTCATGATGATGTTGTTGATGAGGGAATGGCTCTTGACGTCCAGATGCGAAGTCGGCTCATCGAAGAGGAATACTTCGGGGTCGATGGCCAGGGCCCTTGCAAGCGCAACACGTTGCGCTTCCCCTCCTGACAATGATCGCGCTGAGCGCTTCTCAAAGCCTGCAAGATCCACGAGTCTTAAAGCCTCCTCGGACACATCCCTGATTCTTTTCCTGTCCAGCCCCCGCAGTCTCAAAGCCCATGCGACGTTCTCGTAAACATCCATGTTGAACAGGTAAGGTTTTTGGGTTAGGTATCCTATCCGTCGCCTCAAAGACAAACGATTGGCTCTGGAGTATTTCTTGCCGAAGAAACTGATTGATCCTGTGCTGGGTTCTTCTACAAAAGATAACATTTGCAGCAGAGTAGTCTTGCCTGAGCCATTCGGCCCGAGGATAGCCGTTACAATACCGGATGGAATCTCCAGTCCGTCGATGGACAGGACCTGTCGCGACCCGTACGAGAATGTCACATGATCAAGAGAATAGGCTACAGTCATCCCGAATGCTTCTGAAGTGAGTAGAGCGCCAGATTTACAATGAGCGCTACTACGAGTAGGGCCATTCCAAGGGCCATTCCAAGTTCAAATTCCCCTTTGCTGGTTTCAAGGGCTATGGCGGTTGTCATGGTCCTGGTGAAGCCTTTAATGTTTCCGCCGAGCATCATTGCTATGCCAACTTCCGATATGACCCGCCCGAATGCCAGAGCCGCCGCCGCTGTTATCGCGAATCGAGCCTCCCTCAATATCATGCAGAATTCCTGAAATGCGTTGGCGCCCAGTGTTCTGCATGTCAGGAACAGCCTTGGATCAAGAGCCTGAACAGCGCTCAGCGTGAGGTTAATCACTATCGGAGTGGCGAGGAAGAACAGGCCCAGTTCCATACCGACCGGAGTGAACAGCATACCGTAATCGCCCAGGGGTCCCTTGCGACTCAAAAATGCGTAAAAGATGAGTCCAAGAACCACTGTGGGGAAGGCCATAGCCGTATTTAGCGCCAGAATGAGAAGTCTTTTGAGAAAGAAATTTTTTGTTGCAATCAGGACACCTAGAGGTATGCCCAGAATGGCTGCGCCTACAACAGCTACAAGCGACACCTTCAATGAAGTCCATATTATCAGGTAGACCTCAGCGTCGAAGCGCAATATCAGTCCAAGGCCATCGATAATGCCCTGAATAATAAAATTCAACGTCACCCCTCAATCTTTTGAATTTTGACTATCCCCAAAGATTAAAAATAGATAGTCTGGCCAGAATGTATGGCGTTTCCAACTAGTTCTATTGCCCTCATGGCCTTCAGAGCGCGGTCTCCCCCAACAGTCGGTTTTGCTCCTGATTGAACACATTTGATAAATTCTTCAATTTCAAGTCGCAGTGGTTCCTTATTTTCAATTTCAATCTGTTCCACATGGAAATCACGCATCACGCAAGCGCCAGAAGCATCTATTGCAAGATTCTGGGCCCTATGAACAAACAGGGAGCGATCAATGGTGTCCGCCTCGAGAAATCTCGTTGGAGTAGTCACCGATATTGTCCTTGTTTTCTTGGGAGAAGCTTTGGAGGTCACAAGAACCGCAGTCGCCCTGTTGACGAATTCAATTCTCGTATACGCCACATCATTCAGGTTGGAAAAAACGGGCCTGCCTGACGCTGATACAGACTTTATCTCTGAGTCGGCCATCTCCAGCGCAAGGTCGATGTCGTGGATGAGCAGATCATACACTACATCAACATCAAGGCACCGTGAGCCGTCGAAATGATTAAGCCGATGAGCGTCGATAGTTATTACAGGCTCGGGTTCGGCCCTCAACATTTCCATGAGCTTGGCAACCGCCGGGTTGTAACGCTCTATATGCCCAACCATTAGCGCCACATCTTTTTTCCGGGCCAGATCCACTATTTTTTCAGCCTGATCCGCCGTCGCTGCCAGGGGTTTTTCTACAAGCAACGGTTTTGATTTTTCAAGACACCGTATTGCGATCTCGTGATGAAGATAAGTTGGGGCGGCGATTGTGAGAGCGTCCACGTTATCAATGAGTTCATCAAGCGTTGAAAAGGCCAGGCAAGAGTAACGCTCACAGATTTCCGTGGACCTGATCTCATCGAGGTCGTGAAATCCCACAAAACGCACATCAGGCATTTGATTAAGGATTCTAACATGATGCTGGCCCATTGCGCCAACACCGACTACCCCTACGCAGATTTTTAATCCATCAGTTTTCATGAATTCAAAGATACACTTCTGTCAGAAATTCGTCAAAGGTTTAGAAGTTTACTTTACTACCATGGTTGTGGTTAAATAACTGCGCTTTGAAGTTTGTGGCTACTGTCGTGCCCCTTCTTGAAGTGGCCATCCATTTTCACTTCTGTCTACCGTATCATTAGGGAGGAACCTATGGCGCGTATCGTGTCTTCGATGTTGACCCTGCTGGCGTTCATGATTTCCTTGGCTTCAGCGGCAGAACCGATCAACATAGGCGCTTTGCTGCCGATGACGGGGAGTGTAGCGGCTTTTGGGCAAATGGGCTGGGATGGTTTCCAGATCGCTCGTAAAATTGAGCCTCAAGCTATTGGTCGGCCCATAGAAATCAAGCTCTCGGACACCAAATCTGACAAGGTGGATTCGGCCAACGCAATGTCCCGACTCATCGAGAGGGAAAAGGTGGTTGCGGTGCTCGGTGAAATGATCTCGGGGGACACGATAGCGGCAGCGGATTACGCAGAGCGGGCAAAGATACCGATGATTTCTCCTACAGCCACAAATCCCATAGTAACACAGGGCAAGAAATTTGTTTTCAGGGTGTGTTTCATAGATCCTGAGCAAGGACGTGTGGGGGCGAGACTGGCAATGGATAATCTGAAGGCCAAAACGGCTGCGATCATCTATGACATCTCCCAGGATTACTGCGTAGGGCTGAAAACCTTTTTTCAGAGGGACTTTACGCAGTCAGGAGGGAAAATAGTTTCTGAAACGATGTTCAAGACCGGTGACAGGGATTTCACTCCGCAACTCAGTCGTATCAAATCCAAGAATCCGGATATCATATACGCCCCGATATACTACACGGAATGCGCGTTGATAGCCAGGCAGGCTCGCGAAATGGGACTGAATGCGCCAATTCTGGCTGGCGATGGAGTTCAGGCCCCTGAATTGATCCAACTGGGCGGAAAGGATGTTGAAGGGATTTATTTCACAGCCCACTTCCATGAAGACATGGTAGATAATCCTTTGGGCAAGAAGTTTCTTGAGCTGTTCAAAAAAGACACGGGAAAAGAGCTTGATTCTTTTGCGGCCCAGGCGGGTGACGCATACTTTGTGTTGATGGACGCAATCAATCGCGCTGGTTCGGCAGAACCCGAAAAAATCAGGGACGCTATTGTTAACACCAAAGATTTTCAAGGAGTTACCGGCAAGATAACCATGAAGCCCGATGGAAACGCAATAAAGGCAATGGTAGTAAACAAGGTAAAGGATGGGAAGTTCGCCTATGTGACAACCATAATGCCGTGATGAGACGCTCCTGACTAAAGTTAGATGGCTCCTTAGGCCGGACCCATGATGATGATGTCTTTCAAGGTTAACAAGCCCTGTCACTTGTAAACTAGCGCCTCGTTTTCCAGGAAAAAACAAAATTCAAGAGGCTTCAACAGTGAACGCTGATTTTGCTATTCAACAAATAATATACGGTCTGACTGTTGGTTGTCTTTATAGTCTCCTGGCCATAGGCTACACAATGGTTTACGGAGTATTGAGGCTAATCAATTTTGCTCATGGCGATTTACTCATGGTTTCGGCTTATGCAGCTTTTTTTGGCATCATCATGTTCAGCCTTCCATGGCCACTAGCTTTTCTGGGAGCCGCCATTCTGACCGCTTTCATAGGTATCCTGATTGATCGGGGGGCCTACAAGCCGCTCCGAAAGAGCCCTCGAATAAGCGCCCTGATCACTGCCATCGGGGTGTCATTTCTGTTGGAAAACCTGGCCTTGGTATTGATCGGAGGGCGACCTAAGCCATTTCCTCTACCTGATTTGTTCAAGGGATCGCTAACTCTGGGGGCGCTAAAAATACCGGTCCTTTCGATCTGGGTGCTGGCTGTTACTTTGGCGTTACTTGTGATTGTGATATCGATTGTTTATCGCACCAGGACTGGCATGGCGATGCGAGCGCTATCCCGTGACATAGAAACTGTCTCTCTTATGGGTATAGACACAAACAGGATAATTTCTTTCACCTTTGCGCTCGGTTCGATTCTGGCGGCTTTCGGTGGGGTAATGTATTGCATGAGGTACCCTGCGGTTGAGCCATTCATGGGGGTGATACCCGGGCTGAAGGCGTTTGTGGCTGCAGTTCTGGGTGGAATAGGCAATGTAACAGGCGCAGCCATTGGTGGGCTTATTTTAGGTTTGGCCGAGGTGCTAATAGTCGCTGTTGAGCCTGACTGGTCGGGCTATAGAGACGCTATTGCTTTCTGCATCATGATAGTTATCCTGCTCACCAGGCCTACCGGAATAATGGGTGAAAACCTGCCCGATTGACCGGTGGGCAGATCAACGAGGATTGAACCGAATTGTTTGAAGAAAATCCATTTAGAGACAGGTTACTCACTTTTGTGGCGCTAATCGCTCTTCTGGCTTTCCTGTGGTATGCCGACAATCATTTCAGTAACTACAGTCTGAGGATAATGAACACCATAGCTATTTTCATCATCCTTGCCGTCAGTTACAACCTGATAAATGGCATAACCGGCCAATTCTCGCTCGAGCCCAACGCTTTCCTTGCAGTTGGAGCTTATACAAGCGCCATATTTACGCTATCCCCGGAGGAAAAAATCAGGTCGTTCATCATTGAACCGATGATATGGCCTCTGTCGGACATCTGTCTGTCATTTCCTGTGTCACTTTTCCTGGCAGGTTTGGTCACTGCCTTTATGGCGCTATTGATGGCGATACCGGTATTCAGGGTGCGTGGAGACTATCTTGCCATCGTGACACTCGGTTTTGGAGAAGTAATACAGGTAGTGGCGAACAACATAATTAGTGTTACAAACGGCCCGCTTGGAATAAAAGGACTCACTCCTTACACCAACATCTGGTGGAGTTGGGGCATTTGCATTTTTACTATTTTTTGTGTTGTGCGACTGGTGAATTCATCATACGGCAGGTCAATGAAAGCTGTCCGTGAAGATGAGACGGCCGCTCAGGCCATGGGAATCAATGCTTTTCGAACAAAGACCCTGGCCTTCACCTTCAGCGCTTTTTTCGAGGGAGTAGCCGGAGGACTGCTGGCGCACCTTATAACAACCATTTCTCCGTCCCTGTTTACTTTCATGCTCACCTTCAACCTATTGATAATAATAGTAGTAGGTGGATTGGGTAGCACTACGGGGGCTGTGATTTCCGCAGTGCTGATCACGTGGGGAGGGGAAGCTTTGAGGATTGTTGAAGAGCCGACTACTATATTTGGCTACGAGTATGATGGCATTCCGGGTATGAGAATGGTTCTGTTCAGCGTCATCCTGATCTTTGCCATGCTTTTTGCCCGGCAGGGTTTAATGGGAAGAAATGAATTTAAATGGCTTGTATTGATTCGATGGTTTAAAAGACAGACTGGAGAGGCGCCCCAATCTCGATGAGCCAGGCCCTTCTGAACATAGAGTCCCTCTCGGTGCAGTTTGGCGGGATTAACGCTTTAGACAATCTCAACCTGCGCATTGACGATGGGGAAATAGTTGGTCTGATTGGCCCTAACGGGGCCGGCAAAACGACTGCTTTCAACGTCATTACTGGAATAATAAAACCTAGCAATGGAAAGTTACTTTTCCGTGGAGACGATATCACTGGGAAATCAGCGCCAGCCATAGCAAAGTGGGGAATTGCGCGGACTTTTCAGAATATCAGGCTGTATGACGATTTAACGGTCATAGAGAATGTGATGGTAGCTGCTCACTCGTCCATTTCCTACTCCTTTCCAGAGGCAATAATAGGTTTTGGGCGTTTCTCACGCGATGAAATACGCATCAGAAAAAGGTCCAAAGAACTTCTTGACCTCATGAGTCTGGGTCATCTGGCCTCTGAAAAGGCTAATTCACTGCCTTATGGCTCCCAGCGCAAACTGGAAATAGCGAGGGCGCTGGCCTTGGAGCCCAAACTGCTCCTTCTGGACGAGCCTGTAGCCGGCATGAACCCGAATGAGACTTCAGAATTCGCTGAATTCGTGATGAGGCTCAGGAAAGACATGTCATTGGGCATAGGTCTCATCGAGCATGACATGAGTTTTGTCATGCATGTGTGCGACAATATTAAGGTCATAGATCACGGAGTGGAGATAGCCTGGGGCTCTCCTCAGGACATACGGACTAACCAGAGGGTTATCAAAGCCTATCTTGGTGAAAGCTGAAACAGACGGGCGCGATTTACATGCTGCAAATAGAAGACTTACATGTTAGCTACGGTGGAATAAAAGCCCTGAAGGGGATTTCCATCGAAGTCGGTTCTGGAGAAATAGTATCATTGCTGGGATCAAATGGAGCCGGGAAAAGCACTACGGTGCGTGCCATATCGGGACTTGCGCCTATAGGCTCCGGCGAGATCAATTTCAATGGAACCAGACTCAAGGGAATGAGCCCTCAAAGGATTCAGCGCCTCGGTTTAGCTCATGTGCCAGAAGGACGAAGGGTGTTTGCTAACCTGACAGTTGACGAGAATTTGCTCATGGGCGCATACAACAATCGTGACAAATCAGCGGTCAACCAACTATTTGAACGTTTTTTTGAAACATTTCCGGCCCTGAACAACAAAAGGAAACAGTTGGCTGGCACCCTGTCTGGTGGAGAGCAACAAATGTTAGCCATCGGTCGCGCCATGATGTCAACTCCCCGATTACTAATCATGGATGAACCCTCATTGGGGCTGGCGCCGCTTGTGGTGGCGGATGTCTTTAATGTGATAAAGCGCATCAGGAATGAAGGTGTCACTGTTCTGCTCATTGAGCAAAATGCCAATGCGGCTCTCAGGATATCGGATTATGCGTTTCTGCTGGAGAACGGAAGAATATCCCTTGAGGGAACAGGCCCGGAGTTGTTGAATGATCCACGTGTAAAGTCAGCTTATTTGGGAGATACTAACTATAAAGCAGTTTTTGATAACTAAATTATGAGGAAAACTTCACTTTACCATTTCATTATTAATAAAAAACATAAGAACATGCTTGACTCTTTTTGTGTGTACTGATAGCAAGAAGCCGGCCTCAACCTCGGGGGAGGGAGGGGCCGTTTAACCGGCGAACCGGAGGGCGAGTTTAACAGCCTCCCCCTCCGGTTTATTTTAAGACTGACCCGTATCCATTCCGCCTTAATGATGGTCCCGACTTTACTTAAATTCCATAATGATTTATAAAAATGATTTGCGTCATGATAATAAGAACTTTTTGGCGCACGTAGACGAGTTTTTTTCAGAAAGAGTGTGAAATGGTTGGAAAGACAAAGGTGGAGGCGGCTGATCATAAATCCCAGCGCACTCTCCTTCAGGAATACACAGAGGCTCTTGTCGTAGCCATAATACTGGCTATTCTGATAAGAGCCCTTTTTGTTCAGGCCTTCAAAATTCCATCGGGATCAATGGAGCCGACCCTGCTGATAGGTGACCATATCCTGGTGAACAAACTTGTTTACGGAGTGCGGGTTCCCTTCACCGACAAACGTTGGCCAACAATTTTTAAACCTGAGCGCGGCGATGTCATCGTCTTTGTGTATCCCGAAGACAGGACTAAAGATTTCATAAAACGGGTCGTGGCCGTTGGCGGAGACACGGTTGAAATCAGGAACAAGAGACTTTATGTCAACGGTCAGGAATCGCCAATGCCTCAGGCGCGATTCTACAGTAACGTGATGATGCCGGGTGACATTAGCCCGAGGGACAATCTGGCGCCTACTAAAGTGCCCGATGATTTCCTGTTTGTGCTCGGGGATAACAGGGATTTTAGCCATGACAGCAGATTCTGGGGGTTTGTCCCTGTAGAAGATGTCAAGGGCAAAGCTTTCATGATATATTATTCATCGCAGGATTTTCCCGATGTTCGTTGGGGAAGAATCCTGAACTGGATACGGTAAAAGTTTGAGGCTAATGTCTGTACTATGAGATCAGCGCTGTTTCTGCGAAGCTTTGAGTTTGTTCAGTTCATTCATCAAATAATTATTGAACGACTGGCAAACAGGGCAGATCTGACGATTTTTTCTGGTAACGGTATACAGCGGTCTATTGAAACTGACACCTTTTATGGAAGTCGAGGACAGTGATCCGGTAAGTAGCTCATAAGACACTGCATGCACAGACATGAACGAGACACCTATTCGGGATTTTACCGCCTGTTTTGCGGCCTCAGCGTCGCCCATTTCAGCAGCTACGTTTAGCTGGGAGACATCCAGCCCTTTTTCTGCCAGAATACGCAAAGCGACCGATCGGGTTCCTGAACCGTGCTGCCTCAAAATTACTGGTTCCGTGACCAGGTCACTTAAACTTACTGACTCCAGTCCAGCCCACCGATGATCCGGTGATGTTATCAGGATAAGTTCGTCATCTATCAGTTCCGTGAATACGAGTTTCCTGTCATTTCTCGGAGAACCAACAAAACCAACTTCTATAGAGCCATCGAGTACCTGGTCAATAATTTCTGCTGTAGCCGATATTCTGAGAGTTATCTGAACCTCGGGGTTCATGGATTTGAAGGCCCCCAGGAACCGAGGCAGAACATAAGCCCCAGGAACGCTACTAGCCCCCACGAGCAAATTCCCGGACATTTTCCCTTCAAACTGCTCCAGGGCGTTTATTGCTTCAGAGTAAGTCTGAACAATCCTTTTGGCGTACTGACTGAAAACTTTTCCAGCCGGGGTTGCCCCAACTTCCCGACCGAGCCGGTTTACCAAGCGTTCGTTCAGGGCTTCTTCAAGGCATCTTATGTGCTCACTCACGGTCGGCTGGGACAGATTCAGGGCTTCAGCCGCTTTGGTAAAACTGCAAAGCTCAATTACCTTTAGAAACACTTCAAGACGGCGAATATCCATTTACACAAGACTCGCTATTCAAGCGACGCCATCGTCAGGCGCCGGATTCCCCACGCCGGTTGATCGCATACGATCCCTGGGGTCTGGTGAACGGCATGGTCAGCATGTCAATCAGGCCGAGCTGGGCAGGATTGCGAAACTGTTTCAGTCCTATGCTCATGTCGGTATGACCCTTCATGGGTTGGGCCCGGTAAGTTCCCATGAGCCTGTCCCACCACGGTAAGTTAAATCCAAAATTGCTGTTAGTCTCGACCGGAAAAACAGAATGGTGAACCCTATGCATGTCCGGTGTCACAACAAAAAGTCTCAGAATTGCGTCAATGTCAATCGGCAGTTTGACATTCCCATGGTTGAACATTGCTGTCCCATTCAGCAGAATTTCAAAGATAATAACGCCAAGAGCGGGAGCTCCCAGGACTATTATGGCGGCCCCCTTGATAAACATCGAGAGGAGCATCTCTATGGGGTGAAAACGCGTCCCCGTAGTAACATCGATGTCCATGTCGGCATGATGCATCATGTGCAGTTTCCACAAGGTAGGAACTGCGTGAAACATTACGTGCTGAATGTATATTACGAAGTCGAGGATGATTACCGATAGTATGACCGCCAGCCAGTAGGGGATGTCTATACTGTTGAATATTCCCCATTTCTGATCTGACACAAACAGGGCTATACCAACGGCTCCTGTTGAGAAGAAAAGCCTTACAAAGACAGTATTAAGAAGTATGATTCCTATGTTGGCAAACCACCGGCCGGCCTTTGATGTTGTAAGATGTCGTCTTGGTGATAATAATTCCGCGACGGCGACAGCCGAAAATATTCCCAGAAAAAATACGATCCGTATGGTGGATTCGTGGCTTGAAACAAATTCAGTCATGGCTATTCATCCCCCGAGATATGCAGACGAGCAGACGGGTAAAAGTGACGCCATATTGGAAAGGCATCTATCCCAGAACCCTATTGAGGTTCTCTATTGAACGCCACTCTCACCTAATTAACGGTAGATAACTGGCCGTAAAAAGGCTAGACCTGCTCCCTTCCCAAAAGAATCTCTATCATTTTTGAAGCCTCATTGACTACCTTACCTGAAGACGATGCAACCATCTCGCTGAAACTTTCAGCAGGGTCGCCTGAGCTTTTTCCCCATGATTCTGAGTCTACCAGCAGGAAAGGCACCTTACCTTTTTCATGGACCCTGGACGTCACCGGGGTCTGATGATCCGGCATGATCAGGATTCTCCAGGAATCAAACTGCTTTAACCCCTCCATGACCGGGGTAAGTATTTTTTCGTCAAAATCTTCAATTGCTTTTATCTTGAGGTCTCGTTGACCTGAGTGTCCGGCCTCATCAGGCGCCTCCACATGAAGGAAGACGAGGTCTTTGTGTTTTAGGGCCTCGATGGTAGCCTGGGCCTTGCCGTGATAATTCGTATCAAGGTATCCGGTGGCCCCCTGAACATTCACTATTTCGAGTCCTGCGTATTTCCCCAAACCCTTGATAAGATCAACGGCGGCCACGACCGACCCTGTAATACCGAATCTTTCCTTGAGGGTTTTTAGGACTGGAGGTTTCCCCTGCCCCCATGGCCATACCGAATTGGCGGAGCCCTGATTACGTTTTGCCCTGCGTAGGTTTACGGGGTGCCTGTCGAGTATCTTCCATGACTTGATTATCAGCCGAATGAGCTTATCAGCTCCCGGCCCGGTAGGAAGCCTTGAAGCTATAGGTTGTCCGGGAAAGTCATGAGGTGGGTGGGTTAGCAGACCATCCGGACCATTTTCCCATATCAGCAGATGCCTGTAAGAAACTCCAGGAGTCACTGAAAAGCCTAGAGACTCGATATCAGGTCCGAGGGTCCCAATCAGTTCCCTGGCTTCCGGGGTTGAAATATGATCGGCGCTGTGATCGACCATGACCGTAAAATTTCTGTCCAGCGTAACGAGGTTAAGCCTGAAAGCCAGATCACTGTGGCGTAGTGTGACGCCCATTGAAGCTGCCTCGAGAGGCGCTCGGCCAGAATAGACCTCTTTGGGGTTGTAGCCCATGATAGACAGGTTTGCCACATCACTGGCCGGGTCCATATCATCAGGTATGGTGGATGTAAGCCCTATTGTGCCTGCGCTAGCCAGCCTATCCATCCATGGAGTTCTTGATTCCGCCAGACACGTCGGCTGCCCTCCCTCAGAATCGAACGAGTCAGCCATACCGTCTGGAACTAAGATTAAATACTTGGTGTTAGAATCCGAGGACATTGAGCACCTTCTTCATATCCGGTTCACATGTTACCGGTTCTGTGGAAACTTTAATAGCGTTGTCAGGGTCTTTGAGCCCATGACCGGTCAATGTGCAGACTATTCTTTCGCCACCGGCAAAGAAATTGCATTCGTTTTTCTTTATAAGACCAGCAATCGAAGCCGCAGAAGCCGGTTCGCAGAATACGCCTTCCAGGGATGCCACCATTTGATATGCCTGAATGATCTCCTCATCAGTTACCATGTCAATAAGTCCATGAGATTCATCACGGGCGCATTCAGCCTTCTTCCACGAGGCAGGATTACCTATCCTGATGGCTGTGGCGAGAGTTTCAGGTTTTTCTACCACATGTCCGAGAACTATTGGGGCTGATCCTGCTGCCTGGAATCCGATCATTTTGGGTAGATCCCTGATCTTGCCAGCATCCCTGTATACATTGTAACCGGCCCAATATGCCGTGATGTTACCGGCGTTTCCTACCGGTAATGAATGATAGTCGGGAGCCTCGCCAAACCAGTCACATATTTCGAAGGCCGCTGATTTCTGTCCCTCTATCCTGTGAGGATTTATAGAATTTACAAGTGTAATAGGGTAGCTCTCAGAAATCTCGCGAACTATTTTCAGGGCGTCGTCAAAATTGCCCAGAACCTTGATGACTGTCGCTCCGTGGATCATTGCCTGGGCCAGTTTTCCAAGAGCGATCTTGCCTTCGGGTATCACTACGAACGCCTTGATTCCAGCGCGTGCAGCATAGGCTGCCGCTGAAGCCGAAGTGTTACCTGTAGAAGCGCAGATAACAGCCTTGGATCCAGCTTCGACAGCCCTGGAAACAGCCACGGTCATGCCTCTGTCCTTGAACGAGCATGTTGGATTTAGTCCCTCAAATTTCAGATAAATTGAAATTTTTGGATTGATCTGGGCAGCTAGTCTCGGAGCCGGTATTAATGGCGTGTTACCTTCGAGAATTGACACTACGTGTCGGTCTTCGGCAAATTTGTAAAAATCCGGGTATTCTCTTATTATGCCTTTCCACATGATTCCGTTTTGCGTCTGACAGGCGCTTCTCCTTTGTTTGACTTAAAATCTGTCTCTAGCAGAGTTCTTCATCCTCAATCCTGATAATGACAGGATTACCTTCTACGGCCTCCATTTTGCCAATCTTTTCAATCGCTTTTTGGATATCCGCCTCTAACGCCAGGTGTGTGACGAAAACGACCGGAACTGCGCCACCCGCCACCCTTCTTTTCTGGATTACAGAGTGAATGCTGATGTTATGTTCAGCCATTATTCCCGCTATTTTTGATAGAACGCCGGGCTTGTCGGTTGCCTGAATGCGGAGATAGTAATTGGTCCTGATCTCGGACATGTCCATGACTCGCCCTGAAGACAGTTTGTCGTCAGAGTAGCCCAGAGGTGGCACCTTGGTGGTTACGTCCCTGCCAATGTTTCTCGCAACTTCCACTACGTCCCCGATTACTGCTGATGCCGTAGGCTCTCTACCGGCGCCGCGGCCGTAAAATAACTGCTCTCCAACCATGTCTCCTCTAAGGTAAATTCCGTTGAAAACACCGTCTACCTGAGCAAGAGGGTGATTTTTGGGAAGCATGGTAGGATGTAATCTGACCTCAACCCTGTCTCCATGCCGAATGGCTATAGCCAGAAGCTTTATTTTATAAGCGAATTCCTGGGCCATAAGAATGTCAAAAGGATCAATCCTGGTTATACCCTGGACATATATCCTGTCCACCGGTATCAGGATGCCGTGTGTGATTGCCAACACCAATGCCAACTTGTGGGCGCTATCGATTCCTTCGATGTCGAGGGTAGGGTCTGCCTCGGCATATCCCAGTTCCTGGGCCTTCCTGAGCATCTCATCAAATGAGATTCCCGGGGTATCCGTCATGGCGGACAGGATAAAATTACTCGTTCCATTAAGTATAGCCAGAACCTTGTCAAATCTGTTGGCAACCAAACCTTCACGAAGTGATCTGATAATGGGAATACCACCTGCTACAGCCGCTTCGAAAGCGATGTCAGCCTCGTGCTGCTTGGCCAGCTTAAAGATTTCAAGCCCCGATTCTGCCAACAGGGCCTTGTTAGCGGTTACAACCTGTTTACCATTCTCCAAAGCCCTTCGTATGAAAGTCCTTGCCGGTTCATAACCACCTATCAGTTCTATGACTATCTGAATTTCAGGATCATCGAGTATTTCATCTACATTGGTGGTGAGAATTCCAGGTTCGAGTTCAATTCCCCTTGGAGTCGATATATCAATGTCGACAATCTTTTTCAGTTTGAGTTTGAACCCAATCCTGTCTTCGAGTAGCTTGCCGTTTTCTTTCAAAACCTTGACTACTCCCACCCCTATGGTTCCATAACCGATTAATCCAATGCAGATTTCTTTCATAAATAGCCCCAAATTAACCTGGCAAACACCGGTAAGCCAGATTCTCAGACAAGAATATTTTTCAGGGGCCGAGCCAAGTCAGCCCCATCGCAATCAGAAGGTCTAGACAGCCAAATTCTGGATTTCCACGGGTTCGGGCTTTTCCGTGGTCGCCTGACCTGACAGGAAGTTTCTAATCCCTCGAACAGCCTGATTGATGCGCATCCTGTTTTCCACCAATGCGAATCGGACATATTCATCGCCAAAAGGCCCAAATCCTATCCCAGGGCTTACAGCCACCTTGGCCTGTTCTGTCATGATTTTTGAAAACTCAATTGAACCCATCTTCAGGAACGGTTCGGGTATCTTTGCCCACGCGAACATCGTTCCTTTGGGTGGATCGATGTTCCATCCCGCGTCATTCAATCCGTGACACAACGCATCACGGCGATCCTTGTACTCCTGAACTATGTCCCCAACACAATCCTGGCTTCCGTTCAATGCGATTATGGCGGCTATCTGTATCGGTTGAAACATTCCGTAGTCGATGTAACTCTTCAACCTTCGCAGCGCCTCTATCATCTGAGGATTGCCTGCGGCGCATCCGACCCGCCAGCCGGCCATGGAATAACTCTTGGAAAGCGAGAAAGTTTCTATTCCCACTTCCTTTGCTCCAGGAACAGCAAGAAAACTCGGCGCCTTATAGCCATCGAAGACCAGATCGGCGTACGCAAAGTCATGAACTATCATAATCTTGTACTCGTGCGCGAATTCAACTATCCGTTTGAAAAAGTCATCATCCACGACCATGGTAGTCGGATTATGAGGGAACGATATTATGAGCATCTTGGGAAGAGGCCAGGTCAATCTTACAGCCGTCTTCAAATCCTCAAAAAAATCACTGTCGGGTCTTATGGGAACATGGCGCAAATCACCACCGGCGATCACGACCGAGTAGGGATGAATCGGGTAAGTAGGCGATGGAACGAAAACAACGTCTCCGGGATTTATGGTAGCAAGCACCAAGTGAGCTAAAGCGTCCTTTGCCCCCATGGTTGCAACTACTTCCCTGTCCGGGTCCAGTTCAACATCATATCTGCGTTTCCACCAATCCGCGAACGCCAGTCTTAACTTGGGAATACCCGCAGACGCGCTATATCGATGATTACGAGGATTCTGAGCCGCCTCGATTAGCTTGTTCACTATATGTTGAGGTGTGGGAATGTCCGGATTACCCATTCCAAGGTCTATTACGTCCTCGCCTGAGCGTCTCAGTCTCATTTTCAGCTCATTAACAACCTGAAACACATACGGTGGGAGACGCTTGATCCTGCTAAACTCTTCCAATTTTACCTCCAGCTTGCCGCGGCCTTGAATAAACGGTCAAAATCACCGCGATATGCGGACCGTAATTTCCTAGACCACTATTTCCGAACCTGACAAAATGGAATCCGCTTTGGGAGTCCTTGTCCCGTCAGATCCGTATAATTCAATCCTGCTTTCTGTCAATTTAACCTTTGCTTCAGTTTTTTTAGCCTCTACGCAGATTAAACTAGGGTTTACATTTACACGCGGGTAAATCCATAGCACACGGGACATCTTAAATCCAGTGTCGGATGCCGTCCTTCTGATCAAATCCACACCGCTGGCAGGATATATCAGAGATAAATGTCCACCATCTTTTACAAGACAGGAGCTTATCCTGAACAAATCCGTCAAAGGCATCATGATTTGATGCCGCGAGAGAGCTTTCTCACTCAGTTCGTTTATTCTTCCTCGACCGTATTCATGGTAGGGCGGATTAGAAACTACGACATCAAATATCATGGGCCGAAAAAAACTGTCGGCTTGCCTGAGATCTCCTCTAACAATGAACACCCTGTCGTCAAGGTTATTTATTAGTGTCCCCCGTTTGGCCCGGAACGCTGGGTCGCTTTGGATTTCCAAACCTACGCAGTTTACCGTCTTGTTGATCCTGGCTAGTCCGAAGGCTATGACACCGTTTCCCGTGCCAGCGTCAAGCGCCAGATCATGATCTCTTACTCTGGTGAACCATGCAAGTAACAAGGCATCCTCGGAAACCCTGTATCCCTTGCGAGCCTGAATGACCCGGACCTTGTTGCGGAAAACACCGTCTAATGTCTCTGAATCGTCTAACGGTTTCAAATCAATTACTTCAAACTTTTGTGGCCAGATAGTTCCGGCCTCACAATGTCCTGAGTAAAGTCAGAATATGTTCAAGACCATTCCTGACGAAAGTTTAGGATAAAAGTAAGTTGATTTCTGCGGTAGTTTATATCCTTTTTCTGCCGCTTCCCTCATCTGGTCTACGCGCGTCGGGTTTAGAATGAAACTGATCTGGACATCTCCTCGCAGAGCCTTTTCTATGGCCTCTGGAATCAGAGGTGTATATTCTATTTTCCCTTCCGAATTTCCGGGATCGATACCGAGCCCGACGGTCATGATGACTTCGCGCAAAATGGTCACGTCCAACCTTTGAAGGGCCGGTGGAATCGAGCTGTCAATTATGCTGCCCAGCACATCAAAATCTTTGAGCTTCAACAAGCGAAAGCATTTTTCACCGTGGCAGACCACACCAAAGCAGCCGCCAACCTCGGCATAGTTACTTATTTGAGTTACAAATTCCTCAGAGTCGCTCGGCAAAGTCTCATCAGAGAATGCGATTTCCTGGCATTCGAAATACTTAGCCAGTTTTTCAAGCATCCTTGAAGCGTCGAAATCCGGTAACCCCTTCACCATTCTATGAGCCGGCAATATGGTCAACCCGGGGTGAGATAACGCTGTAAGATACATCATGACGTGATTGTGTGGAGCTCCAATGTCAGAACATCCTGATTCCTCCATCTGTCTCTTGTATGCCAGCGCTGTTTCGTAACGATGATGGCCGTCAGCAATAAAAAGACTCCTGGAATCAAATTCGCCGATTATCGCATTAATGGTGTCTTCATCATCGATGAGCCATGTCCTGTGGGTATTGTTGTTAGAGTCCACGGTAACCTGGTCTGGCTCGTTCTTCATGTATGGTGAATAAATATTATATATTCGATCCTTGTCATCATCGAACAGTGAATGGATCGGCGTAAAGTTTGCCCTGCATGCTTTGAGAAGCTCCAGTTGATCCTTTTTGGGGCCCAGATACGTCTTCTCATGAGGTAGTACTTTCCCTTGGCCATAGTCATCCACCTTCACCACGGCGACTATTCCGTCAAGCATTTTTCTGTATCCACCTGGCTGGTCAAACTCCATCTGGTATAGGACCAGAGCCGGCTTGTCATGCCTGTTCAGAACGCCTTCCTTCATCCATTGATTCAGTGTAGACGCTGCCCTGGTGTGCTTGTTGTCCTGTTCGTTGTCCTCAGGGAACTGGTTACCCAAAACCAGTCTTATTATGTTGAATGGATGAGATTTATAGAAAGCCTGTTGTTCTGCAGGCGAAATCACGTCGTATGGCGGGGTAATCAGTTTGTCCAGTTGGACTGTCAGGTCGCGACCATACTTCACTACAGGAAACGCTTTTATTTCAGCCATCGAATTTTCCTTGATAACCGGATGTGACTTGATTGAATGCCGAGTGTTTTCTCAAGTCCGAAAGTTAGCGCCCCGAAAAGAGGGGGTTTGATAACCCAATAGTTATCATTTTAACATAGCATGACACATGATTTGTGGTCAAATGATAAAGATCGGGTAATGACCGGGTCAAGTTTGGAGAGTCAGATTGATGGGGCCAATGATAATTTCATTCTTGGGGAGCGAATAGGTTTTTTTGCAGAGTGGCCAGAGGAAAAAAGTAACATGAGGGATCTACATGCGATTTAGCGAAGTTCGAACCGGCATCTTGTTCCGTCCAGGGGCCTGCCTGCTCGATGCCCGGAACAAGAGGAGGATAAAGCCCCCTTGTTCCGGATGAGCGTTAGAAACAACTATTTCTTGGTGTCTTTTACTTCTTCAAAATCGGCA
>CAZIVV010000056.1:0-17506 GCA_964542775.1 uncultured Desulfomonile sp. | reverse complement strand
AGGGGGATCATTGTAAACAGAATAGCATATTTGGCCTGTGCCTGGACGAACATCAGGATAATATGATCCAAAGAAGGGATTCATTGCCACAACTTCCATTTGTCGATTGATTACCGAAATCCCAATCTGGAGATTGTCTACAACTGCGCGGTATCGTTTCTCGCTTTCTCTTAGAGCCTCTTCCGCTCTCAGTCGTTCTGTTATGTCCCAGAAAAATCCAACATTGCACATTATTCCATTGATTTCCATCAAGGTGGTTGCAATGTCAGCATAACGAATGGAGCCGTCTTTTCTTTGAACGGGAATAGCCTCATCTTTGGCTCTAAGTCCTTTTTGATGGAGCCGAAATTTGCCCATGATGTCATCTAATTCTTCTTTAGGGTGAATGTCAGGGATGCCAAGAGCCACTAGCTCATCCAGGGTATATCCCAGCATGTCGCACATAGCCTTATTCGCATATTTTATCCTTATGGATTGTTGTTCAACCACAAGTATTCCTTCGGCCGCTCCATCAAATATGCCCCTATACCTTGCCTCGCTTTCCCTTAGCGCCTCCTCGGCAATTTTCCTGTCAGTAATGTCAGTTATCGTGCCAAGCCATTCGTACACACTGCCATCACCTGTCTTGACAGCGGAAGCCTGGCACATTATCCACACACATCTCCCTTCTGGGTGAATGAAGCGAAATTCAGAGGAATAAGGTTTGTCCTTGCTAGCCGCCTCTGACCATCCATGAAATATCTCGTCCCTGTCATCCGGATGCAACCCGTTGGCCCATCCATCTCCAAGGGCGTCCTCGCGGGATATTCCAGTCAACTTGGTCCAATAGGGACTGACATAGGTATTCTTACCTATAGGGTCAGTAGCCCAGAAACCAGAAGGCGCCCCTTCCAAAAGCGTCCTGAAGCGGTTCTCATTGATCCTGAGTTTCTCCTGGGCATTCTTGCGTTCCGTTATGTCTCTGGACACGCCCTGAAATCCAATGGGAAGCCCTTGATCGTCATGCAAAGACCTTGCGTGAATCTCAGCCCAAAACGGTTGTCCATTTTTTTTATGCATTAGGGCCTCAAAAATTGCGCCCGGACCTTCAGTTCCTTGGGAAACCAACCCGGACCCCGCCTGGAACATCTTGTTGAAGGTCTCTTCATCGCAGTAATCCGACAGACTGGAGCCGATCCATTCATCCCTGGTGTATCCGGTCGCCTTGAGGATTGCCTGGTTAACGTAGGTAAAACGAAAATCGAGATCCATTTGCCATATCACGTCCACAGTGTTTTCAGCCAATAGACGATATCGCTGTTCCTTTTCTTGTAAGGCCTCTTCAGACCTCTTTTTGTCAGTGATATCTGTGAACATGGCAAATGACCCGGCAAAGTTCCCGCTGTCATCTTTGAGCGCAGTGGCAGAAACAATGGTCCACAGGGTAGACCCATCTTTTCTTCGAAAACGCCTCTCGTAGGATTGGTCTCCTCCCTGACGGCGTAATTCCATGTTTTTACGATGTTCAGGCAGATCTTCGTCGAAAAAGAAATAATCTACCGATTTACCCAAAATTTCCCCGATCGGATACCCAAGCATCTGAGCCATTCGTTGGTTGACAAATGTGGTCCGGAAATTTCCGTCCATAGCCCATATACCCTCATTGGCTGTTTCCACAAAGGTCCTGAATTTTGTTTCACTTTTCGATAGATCTTTCTGGGCGCTTCTGAGACGGATCAGCAGAGACATCAATCCAATGACCATGATGGAGAGTACCGCCACTATGGTAATCGTCCCTATGATTAGATTCCTGTGGCGCTCGAAAAGAGACTCGGGTTTATTGATTACAATGCTGCCAGGAGGAAGGGAATTTGAAGTAATTCCGAATCTTTCCAGTTGCTTAAAATCAAACATTGGCCTCGATCCACCCGATAGGTCAACCGGAATCAGATCCGGCTTCTCCCCTGAGAGGACTCTCAAGGCAACCTCAGCGACTCTCCGACCGTGGTCCAGGCCACCGATAAGTTGTCCACCTACTATGCCATGGCCTAGCCTCGTTTCATGCATAGCGTAAATAGGAGCCGAGCTAGCTGATGTCAACATTCGTGAGCTTTCAGGTAAAGACAAGCTACGACCAAGTTTGTCAGTTGTGTACGACAGTATTACACCGATTGAATTTGGTGGAAGCTTGCGAACCTCCCCGACAGCTTCTTCAAAAGTGGTTGGTTCTGTAAATCGGAATCTGACTCGATGGGAGTATTTTGGCAATAGTCTCTCAAATTCATTTCTAACTGCAAGTCCACTAGCCGTGTAGTCATGGATAACTAGAGCCTCTTTGGCGTTTGGATGGATTCTGAGAGCCATAGTGAGAGTTGTCTCATCGTCCATGATTTCGGCCACACCGGTAACGTCGGTCTGGCCTTGCAACGTGGCTGGGCTGAAATCGTTTATCCCTCCAAAAACAATAGGGGCGCCTGAAAAAAGTTCATTTCTGTAACGGATGAGGAGTTCCAGAGCCGGGTTGTCAAATGCCACGATCAGGTCAATCTTGTGGTCCTTGTATTTGTCTTTGAGCATGTTTTTGATGCGGATAAGATTGTTTTCTTCCGGACGGCGCTTTGCGTCAAGATGTTCAATAGGAGGATCAAAAAGCGGATAGGACTCTCTCATTCGTTCTACAAAACCGAGAATTTCCTTATCTGACCAGGTGTACCCATGTTGATAGGAATCGAGTACCAGTACATTCGGAAGCCAGTCGGGAATGGCTGGAGAAACAAGCAGGGTTAGCAAGGCCAGAGTCCCTATCAACAAGCTCATGAGGTGTTTCGCCGACATGCAGCCTTGATTCCTCTTGATGACACAGATTTGGCCGTTAGCCCCGGTTAAGTTACATTTGGATCTGGTCATTAAATCTTCCCCAAAAAAACCTTGATCTATATCTTTACGCAAAGCAGACGTCTGTCAATTTGCAGAGAGTGCCTTATCGCATGTTTAACCGAATGTTATTTCAAACATGGTCGCCAGATGCGGTCGTTGAATTCAAACCAACTGACCAGTCATGGTGAAAAAGTTTTAGGAGCAGTTTACTGGGTTCTCTGTTGAATGATTTCAACTGAAGGAAAATAAATCTTAAACTCAGATCCCACGAAGGTTTCACTGTGACAGGTTATGTGGCCACCGTTCTTTTGAACGAGACCTTGCACTACCGAAAGTCCCAGCCCAGTGCCTCGAGTGGATCCCCGTTGTTTTGTAGAGAAGAAAGGGTCAAATACCTTGGCTACGGTAGCTTCATCCATGCCCCTACCGGAGTCTTTAACTGAAATCATGACATGCTTACCTGGTTTTATAAGGTGATTACCTTTACAATCTTCTTCTTCCAATAAAACGTTTGTTGTTGCGATCTTCAAATGCCCTCCGTTAGGCATGGCCTCAGAGGCATTGAGAACCAGGTTGAGAAGAATTTGGTGTATTTGCTTGGGGTCAGCACGGACGAAAGCCATTGGGCAGGTCAGATCAAATTCCAATTCAATTTGTTCGGAACAACTGAGAGACAATAGCTGACTTGAATTCAACACTTGCTGGTTGATATCGAGATCCACTGGCAGCCATTGGGATTCCTGGGCAAATGCCAACAGCTTCATGACCAGTTCAGCCCCTCCCTGACCAGTGCTAATTATTGTTTTTAATTCCTTGTAACCCGGCTCGTCCGTTCCTTTTTCAAATAATAATAACTCAGCATAGCCAATGATAGCTTGAAGCATGTTGTTAAAGTCATGCGCTATTCCACCAACAAGAGTTCCCAGGGCCTTCATTTTTTGGAGATGAAAAAGCTTTGTCTGCAGAACTTCTTTTTGTTGCTCGGCCTTGACATGTTCAGTCATGTCACGAGCAATTGCAGATGAACCAGTTACCTGACCATGCCTGTCGACTATCGGGGAAATGGTCAGTGAGACCGGAACATCGGAACCATCCCTCCTTAGTCGAACGGTCTGGAAATGTTTTACAGGTTCGCCGCGCTGGATTTGACCATGGAATCCACGCATTTCATCCAAACGGTCAGGCGAGATCGTCATTGATATTGATTTGCCAATTATCTCCTGTGCAGAGAAACCATAAATATTTTCTGCGCCCCGGTTCCAACTTGTCACTATTCCATCCAGAGTCGTTCCAATGATTGCGTCATCCGAGGATTCAACAATGGCCGCTAGCCTTAAGTTTTTTTGTTCCGATTCTCGACGTTCCGTTATGTCACTGATTACACCAACCCATTTGTGGGGTTTGCCATGTTGATCCAAAACCAAAGCGCCTCTATCTGCTAAGTAGCTGAAAGCGCCATCTTTTCGCATGATTCGGTATTCCACGTCGAAGAATTTTTCTTCATTTCTCAGAACCCTCTCGACGGCCATAGTCACTCTTTCACGGTCTTCCGGATGGATAAGTCCAGCCCAATTTCTTGAGGAATTGGGAGAATTGTTAGAGTCATAGCCCAAGACATTGTAAAGCTTTCCGTAATGCGTTACCTCATCAGTCAAAACATTCCATTCATAGATGTCATCACTGGCGCACTCAGCGGCGACTCTGAACCTATCCTGGTTTTCTCTCAACAATTCGAATGCCGTCTTCTGGTCGCTGATATCCTTAATCCCACCGTATAGTCGAAAGCTATCCGAAGACTCCGGATCCATAACGCACTTGGATGACGAGGCAACCCACACTTGATTACCTGATTTGTGCCTCAAGCGCAGCTCACAATTGTCCATTTCTCCGGGTGAAATGCCAATCACATGTTTGTCAAAAACCGGCAAATCTTCAGGAATTACCAAGCCTCTCCAACATCCCAGGGTTTTCAAATCATCTTCTGAATAGCCTGTAATTCGCTCCACCGCCCCGGTTATCCAATCAATGTGATAGGAAGTGTGAACTGATTTTAAACAAGAGTATGCAATGTCAGATGTTATGTTCGACACATTCCGGTATCGTTGCTCAGCTTCACGTAAATCCGCCTCAGACTTTTTTCGGCCGGTAATGTCCACGATGGTTGATAGGATCTTGGCAAGAGGGTCTTGTGAGGCTCTGACACATGAACTTGTTATACCAACGTGGAAAATTGAGCCGTCCTTTTTTCTCATCTGAAGTTCACATTCGGACTTGTTCCCGGACTTGAGAACCGTTTCAATGTGCCGAAAAAAGATTTCCTTGTGCCCTGATGAAACCAAAACCGAAAGAGGGGTATTTTTTAGAAAGGATCTTCCGACCGAGAACATTTCTGAAGCTGCAAAATTTGCCTCGAGAATTATTCCTTTTCCATCAAGGGTCAAATATCCGACGGGGGCCAGATCAAACAATTCGAAATATCTGTTTCGGGAGTTTTCCAGGCTTGTCTGGGCTTCCCTTAATTCAATGTTCTGAACCTCCAATTCCGCACGATAGGTAGACAATTCTTCAATCAATTTTGTGGCGTCATTGTAGTCCAGTTTCAGTTTCTCGATAGTCCCTTCACTCAAGAGTTTCTCGGCTTTGGCTCTTAAAACATTTGAAGTGTTATCATCCATCTTAGAAATAAACCTCAATTCCCGTAAAATTGAGAATCATCAGTATCGGACACAGGAAAGAACACCATGTGAGTGAGACTTTCATCCAGCTTATCGTTCTGCTTTGCCCTGAATCTCATGTTTATTGTGGTTCCATCTTTTCTGGTCAAAGTAACTGTTTCCTTGAAGACATTGTTGGGATGCATTTCCCGGACGATTCGAACCAGTTCGTCTGATCCGAGTTCGGCAAGACGCATATTGATGAGTTCGTCCGCAGTGTAACCAAGGGTCTGTGCAGTGGCTTTACTGGCGAAACAGATTCGACAGGATCCGTCTAAAACCGGTTTGACGCTGATTACGAAGGCGTCCAGTAGTTCAGTAACAGCATCGGCCGTGTCTTCCGTCCTTCTCAGAGCTGCTTCCTTTTCCACAAGGTCCGATGTGTCCACGAAAACCACTACGACACCATCGAGGTGGCTTTCACCTTTTCGGTAAGGCAGAATTCTGACAAATGAATGGCCTCCATCAAGAAGCCTGACGGTCTTTTTGATAGAAGTCTTTGAGTTCAAGACCGATTTTAAGTCATTGTAAAAATCCTGATACGAAAGGACATGAGAAAGTTCCGCTATTGGGCGTCCCAAATCGAGATCTCTGAGGTTTATGTAATTTTTGCACGCTTCGGTAAATCGTCTGATCTTAAGATTTTCATCTAGAAAGACTATGCCCAGGGAAGTATGCAACAGGAGATTATCCAGATCGTTGCTAAGTTCAATCAACTCCTGTATCTTTCCCTGATATTCCGTGTTTACTGTGTGCAATTCCTCATTTACAGAATGCAGCTCCTCATTGGTGCTCTGCAATTCTTCATTGGAAGCTAGCAGTTCTTCATTCGTAGCCTGTAGCTCTTCATTAGACGTTTCAAGTTCCTCTACCGTTGACTGTAGGTTTTCTCTGCTGTAACCGAGTTCCCTCTCCAGATCAACAATTCTTTCCTGTGTTTGGGAATCAATAGTTCCAGAAGCAAAGTTTGTTCCGATGTTTCTTGTTGCGCCAGAGTTTTCGACAAATACAAAAATCAGTCTGGAGTTGTCCTTACGCACAGTTGAGGGACGAATTCTGATGTTTACCTTTCTTGATTCTTCGGTTTGATCCAAGAGGATGCCGCTGTAGAAAATTTCCTTAGCCTCTTTTCTGAATCTGTGGAGGGCAGTTCCCAATGCAATTGATAGTTCACTTCTAATGAGGTTTTGAATTTGAAGACTTGCCGCACCCACGCGAAAATTTAGCAGCTCGCTAACGTCACCAAAAGTGTAGAGGAGAACCCCCTGTTCGTTCACGACCAAACACTTCAGGCCGTAGCCTTCTACTAGCTGGTTGTATATCTGCTCGAACACCCTGTCCTGTCTTGAATATCCTGGGATCATTTCTATGCCGGACGATCCAGACATGTGTGACGTCAATCGGTTCGATAAGGTGGCAGGATAATCCAGATGAGGCTTGGGGCCGCCACGATGTCTATATATTTTCCATTTGTTGTCCATTGACGAGAAATGGTCTACAAGATCCCCAACTGTTTCACTGGACCCTAAAAACAGGAAACCTTTTGAATTGAGTGAAAAAGCAAAATTGCTGAGGACCCTTCTCTGTAGCACAGGTTGAAGATAGATCAGGAGGTTTCTGCAGCTTATTAAATCCATTCTTGTGAACGGAGGATCATTTATCAGGTTGTGTGACGCGAACACCACCATTTCACGAATTTGTCTGTCGATCCTATAATTATCCCCTGATTTGATAAAAAAACGTTGCAGCCTCTCCGGGTTGACATCAAGCGCTATACTCTCCGGATAAACACCTTCACCAGCGAATTCGAGCGCTCCACGATCGATATCGGTGGCAAAAATTTTTACAGGAAGACTTTTTTGGGCGTCCTCCATTTCTTCATAGAACATCATTGCGATCGAATACGGTTCCTCGCCAGTAGAACAACCGGCGACCCATATTCTGATTTCCTCGCCGGACAAATATTTCGAATTAAGGAGAGTAGGCACTATATTTCTTCTAACGATTTCGTAGGCTTCCCTGTCTCTGAAGAATTTGGTAACTCCGATAAGCAGTTCCTTGTAAAGAAGATTGATTTCGCGTTCAGAACCCGAAAGATACTGTAAATATTCCTGCATACTCTCAAGTTGGTTTACCTGCATGCGCCTTTCAATGCGTCTGACAATAGTACTGGGTCGGTAAAATGCAAAATCTACCTTGGAATGCTCCTTTACATGATCCAGAATTCTGGAAAGATCATCTTCATCAGCGTTTCTGGATGGTGAGGACACTCGTTTGAGTCCTGGGTAACGAACGAAGCCTATTAGTTCACGGGGCATTTCTTCAGGGGACAGGATGTAATCTACGAGCCCTGTAGATATGGCGCTCTGGGGCATGCCATCAAATTTTGCCGTAACCTGATCCTGAGCCATGACCATGCCATCATTTTCCTTGATGGCCCTTACACCTCTCATACCGTCGCTTCCGGTCCCGGAAAGCACTATTCCAATAGCTCTGTCCCGTTTATTTTCGGCTAGCGATCTAAAAAAGAAATCTATCGGCAGATGAACAACGGAATCAGGCTCCATCTCTTCGAGGTAGAGCCTATCGCTGAGAATCTTCAAATTTTTCCTTGGAGGGATGAGGTATATGGAATCTGGCTCCAAGCAAATCCCGTCCACGATTCGATGAACGCTCATCAGAGTCATTTTGGAGAGAAGTTCCACCATAAGACTTTTGTAATCAGGCGAGAGATGTTGGACTACAACAAATGCAAGACCTGAATCAGGAGGCATATTTCCAAAAAACTTCTCCAGCGCTTCCAGCCCACCTGCCGAAGCTCCAATGCCTACAACACGTAATTCAGATTCGACCCGGTCAGGTGATGGAGGCATATTGTCTCCTGAATCCGCCTCCTCAGATGAGTGCATCTGGGAATCTTTGCCTTCAGATATCAGTAATGAATTGTTCCACCTTTGGTCTGAATCCAGGTTATCCAGACTTATGAAATTCGGGCTTTTTATTCGTAGCAAAGCATCGACCCTTGCCAGCAATTCCCTGTTAGGAACTGGTCTAGGTATATATCCATCAGCTCCGACTTCAAGTCCCTGAATCTTGTTGTCAGAAGAAACCATGACCCCGGAAGTCAAAACTACAAGGGTTCCAGATAGTTCACGTTCGTTCTTGATGAGCCGGCAGACTTCCAGGCCACTCATGTCCGGAAGCATTACATCGCAGAGGACCAGATCTGGCCTGATTTCTTTGACCAATTGGAGTCCACCTTTTCCCGTCTGAGTCCCGCGGACCTCGTAACCCTGCATTCTCAGCAATCTACATGTTCCTTGCAAAGCTAGCGATTCGTCATCTATTACTACCAAACGGACTTTGTCCATTCCTGACATTAATGGATCTCCTTAATTGGCCATTCGTGGAAACATCTTAGGAAATATTCTTGAGAACCAAAACAATTCCAATTCCTACTATTATTAGACCAGAGAGATCTTATTGCAGTCAATATATTTTGGTTTCCGCCTTAATCTAAAAGCTCAAGCCTTAAGGACAGCATTTGGAAGTCACATGGGGTCCCTATCCAGGCCGGAGATGAAGGAGTATCTGCTCCATCATATGCCAATTAACGTTTTAAACGAATCTGTCTGTGGATTCAGTCATAGTAGCCGTGCATGAAGGTTCACTAAAATACTCAGAAAAGCGCGCCACCAGACTAGGGGAGTTCTTGGCGCTCCTGCAAAGGGTCAATCCATTGCAATGATTGCTGAACACGGGCTTCTGGCTTCCAACTAAATCAATTTAGTTCCCACTACAGAGCCTGGTTCCAAGGTTCGGTGAGAACACGCTGAAAAAACACAGAGGTTGTCCTCAATGATCAGAAAAAATCATCCAGTTCAATGTGGAAAACGACACCATTTCACAAGGAAGAAGTGAAAGCTGCTTAATTAACGTATTCTTACATGAAGAATGCCCTTATCACTCAACATTCTCTCTGGAAGGTACGCGAAGATAGGACCAGTGATGCTATCAAATTTTCAATCCCAATCTTGCCACTCTTAGATGGTTTAGTTATAATTATCATAAATATCTTTTTTGTATCGCTACTAATTATGACATGACTGGCAGGTTATTAGAGTCCATGAGACTTGTTCACCTGCATACCCGGCACAAAAATCCACAAAAAAATTTTCATCTTTCGGAGGAACTCTGACATTTCTGCAACCGTTAGGATAGTCGATCACGGGGAGACATGCCATGTTGGACATTGACAAGACAAAGGAACAACTCATTTCCGAACTGCAGGAAGCTCGCTCCGAGTTGTCTACGCTAAAACGGCGTGTCACAGGTCTTGATGCTCGTGATGTTTCAACAAACGAGGAAATATCCAGGAATATTGCAGAGATTGAAGACCTGTATAATAACGCCCCATGCGGTTACCACTCACTTGACCCAAATGGCGTCTTCATAAGGATAAATGATACCGAACTCAAATGGCTAGGCTACACCCGTGAGGAAGTGATCGGCCGGATGAATTTCGCCGATATCCTGACCGAGGAATCGTTAATCACCTTCAGAGAGAACTTCCCGACTTTTACGGCCCGTGGCTGGATCAAAGACCTCGAATTTGACTTAGTGACAAAAGGCGGGTCGCTCATGAGTGTTTTGTTGAGCGCAACAGCGGTTCAAGACAGCGACGGAAACTACCTCATGAGTCGAAGCACGCTGTTCGACATTACCCACCGCAAGCATCTTGAATCTGAGTTAAAGCTCCATCATGCCTATCTCGAAAAACTGGTCGAAGAACGAACCCGGGAACTCCGCCAAAGTGAGACTCACTACAGGGAGTTGTGGGAAAAAGCGCCGGTAATGATGATTTCTTCAACTCCTCAGGCTACGATCGAATACATTTCAGATCATTTATGCGAAGAACTGGGCTACCTGCGTGAAGAGATATTAGGCAGACCACCCTTTGAATTCCAGACCGAGGAATCCGCACGCTTTGCTAAGGAAACCATATTCCCGCAATTTCTTCAATCTGGCCTCATTGTGAATGCCCCGTTGCAGTTCGTCAGAAAAGACGGGACAGTCATGGACGTTCTCTTGAATTCCACCGCTGAGAGAGACCTAGACGGTTCCATCGTCAGATCCCTTTCAGTATTCACTGATGTTACATCCCTCAAACGGACTCAGCAAGATTTACAACAGACAGTTTATGCGCTTGAGGAGACTCGGAAGGAGTTAGAATACAGCCGAAACATCCTGAGGCTATTTATAGACCACTCACCAGTCGCCCTCGCCATGTTCGACAGGGAGATGCGATACATTGATGTAAGCCCTAGATGGATTCAGGATTATGGTTTAACCAGGGAAGACATCATAGGGAAATCGCACTACGAAATCTTTCCTGAGATTACAGACCGCTGGAAGGACGTTCATCAGCGGAGCCTCAACGGTGAAATAGTCAAAAGTGAAGAGGACAGCTTTGAACGGATTGATGGATCTATCCAGTGGGTGAGGTGGGAAACCAGGCCATGGTTTACGGTCGATGGAAACATTGGTGGTATAGTCATCTTCACCGAGGACATCACTGAACGGAAGGTCGCAGAGGAGGAATTGCATCTTAACGAATTGTATCTGCGTTCCATTTTTGATGCGATAACCGAACCGGTTTTTCTCATGCGTATCGATGGAATCATCCTAATCGCCAACCAGGCCGTAGCCAGGATGCTGGGAGTGGGAGATTCTGATTTGGCTGGTAAATGCGTTTATGACTATTTGCCGCCTGACGTATTGAAGCGCCGTAGAAGTTGGGTCAAACAGGTAGCTCAAACAGGAGTCCCGTTTAAGACGGAGGATGTACATGACCAATTTCAGGTATATCATTCGATTTATCCGGTCTACAATGAACATGGCATAGTGGACCGATTGGCAATATATGCCACTGACATCACAGAACGGGTCGAAATGCAAAAAGCTGTTGTGGAAGGTGAACAACGCTATCGCATGATCGTTGAGACAGCTAACGAAGGTATATGGACGTTAGATCAAGATTTGAGGATCACGTTTGTTAACCAGCGATTAATCCGGATGCTAGGATATTCAATCGATGAAATGCTAGGAATGTCTTTCGATTCCATGATCTTCGATGGAGACCTTGAAGATCATAACAGGCGCATGGAATTACGCCGACAGGGCAAGTCTGAATCTTACGAGAGACGATTAAAAAGGAAAGATGGGTCATTAGTTTGGACCATCGTAAACGCTTCGCCAATGATGGATAGGGATGGCAAGTTTATAGGGTCTTTTGCCATGCTTACTGACATCACCGACCGCAAGAAAGCTGAAGAAGGCCTGAGGAAAAATGAACAGCATTTGAGACTCGCTCTGGAAGCCGCCAGGGCTGGAACCTGGGAGTCGGATCTTCAGACAAACCAGAATTACTGGTCTGACGAGTTGTTTGAATTATACGGACTTGATCCTCTTGTTCTCAAGCCTTCATATAATTCATGGCTGCTAGCAATACATCCTGACGACAGGTCCAGGGTAGATGCAGAGGTACAGGACGCTGTTTCAAAACTTCAGGATACGAACATCGAGTGGCGAGTCAATCTTCCCGACGGTGAGGAGAGATGGCTGATGTCCAAAGGACGCCCGGTTTTTGATGACAATGGTCTGGCCACATCCTATGCAGGCGTTGTCATGGACATCACAGAGCGCAAGAGGTCGGAGATCGAAATTGTGCGCACCTATGAACTCCTGGACACCATTCTCAACAATATTCCTGTCATAGTCGCCTATATGGACAGTGAGGGTAAATATCAGTATGTCAATCGGTCTTGGGAGCAGACGATGGGATGGTCTATGAAAGAAGCGACTACCCGGGATATTTTGCCTGAACTTTCTCCAGATCCCAATTACAGGAACCAGTTCAGAAAATACGTCATTGACTCCATGACTAAATCGTCCGGATCGTGGGATGATTATGAAGTGATCACGAGGGACGGGCGCATCATTCGCACCTCCTGGTTCAGTGTCACTGTTGCCAGCGGTAATTACGTCAGGCTCGGTTTGGACATAACTGATAAAGTAAAGGCGGATCACACTCGTCAACTTCTGGCTTCAGTCGTAGAACATTCCACAGAATCCATTATAATAACCCATGCTGATGGGACCATAAATTATGTCAATCGGGCTTTTGAAGAAAATACTGGCTATTCGTTCAAAGAATCAGTAGGCCGAAATCCTCGCTTTCTCAGGAGCGGGGAACAGGACAAAACGTTCTATGAGGATTTATGGAAGACCATTCTCGCAGGACGAACGTGGCATGGAACGCTAATAAACAGGAAAAAAGACGGCTCTTTGATCCAGGAAGAGTCTACGATTTTTCCCATCAAGGTTGAGCCTGGTGATTCCACAAATTTCGTTGCCATTAAACGGGACACCACAAAAGAATCGATTTTGAGAAAGCAACTCTTACAGGCTCAAAAGCTTGAGGCCCTCGGTAATCTTGCCGGTGGGATAGCCCACGACTTTAACAACGTAATCTTCGGGATTATGGGCTATACGGATCTTGCCATGAATTCCATCCCCAAAGATAGCAGGGCCTACGTTAATCTGGGACGAGTGATGAATGCAGCCGCTCGTTCGGCGTCCATGGTACAACAGATACTGGCCTTCAGTCGTCAGGCTGCCACAGAGAAATCAGGTCTCGATTTAAGGCCACTGGTGAAAGAGGGGCTAAAGTTTCTCAGGGCTGCCATCCCGTCAACCATAGCCATAAAATCGAATCTCGAGTCGGGCGAATCGAAGGTGATGGCGGATCCTACCCAGATTCATCAGGTACTAATGAATCTGTGCGTCAACGCTTCTCATGCCATAGGTAATGACATCGGAACAATCTTGGTAGATCTTTCGGAAGTTGAGTTAGATCCAGAAGTTGCTGCGTCCAATCCCTCTCTCACCCCTGGAAAATACATGAGGCTGAAGGTTACAGACACCGGTTCAGGGATCGATCCTGCGCATATCATCCGGATATTCGATCCGTATTTCACCACAAAGGACTTGGGTAAGGGAACTGGACTTGGACTTTCGGTGGTCTACGGCATAGTAAAGGATCATGGAGGAGCCATCAGGGTATTCAGTGAATCTTCGAAAGGAGCGACATTCGAGGTTTTTTTGCCTCTTATTTCCTCCGATGCCTCGAATAAAAAAGAAGAGCCTGAATCACCGCCTGAGGTAGTAGGAAAGGAGCATATCCTCATTGTTGATGATGAGGTCTTTTTGCTCAGAATGTGCGAAGCCGGTCTCACAGAGTTGGGATATACGGTGACGTGTTGCTCCGATCCCACAGAGGCTCTAAAACTTTTTCAGGAAAAACCGGAGATTTTTGATGTAGTTATTTCAGACTATGCCATGCCTGGAATGACCGGATCAGAACTAACCAGACAAATTGCCATGATACGCCCCGAAATTCCGATTATAATTTGCTCAGGGACCATGGGGAGTTTTTCGGCGTTAGAAGGTGAGCGATCATGGATTGCTGAAATCATTGCCAAACCTGTACGTTTACATCAGATTGCCAGCGCTATCAGAAAAGTGCTAGACAGGTAATATCCGTTTTCAGGAATTGTCAGACGGCCTTATTTCTGGAATGACAATCAGTCTTTCGCTTCTGGAACAATCACAGCCAACCACCTCTGGAAATTTTGGTCACGTTTTTTGTCACAATAAGAGTAAACACGTCATAACACGAATTGACAACTAATTGGAAGATTTAAGGAAAATGAATGTGTGTAATAAGAATTTTCGGACTTCGAATCCGTAGGTTGCAGGTTCGAGTCCTGCTGGGCGCGCCATGGTTGATAGAAGGTCGGATAGTTATCCGGCCTTTTTTATTGGCCTTTTCACGCTAAAAATAACATCGTTATCTGGTATGGGGTGACTAGAAGGAGCTGTTTTTATGATAAAATGTCAAGCTTTGCGAACGCTATTGTGACCCTATGAAAACCCGTTGAACAGGTGGTAGCGGTAACCAGAATGTCAACCCAGGTTGACAAATCGTTCTCTAACCCTCATCAGTAAACCCTTAGACAGGAAAAAGCCTCACTGTAATGTCTGCACAACAAAAAACCCTCGATGAAGAAGGTTTCATGGCAAAATCTCGCTGTGTGATTTTTTATGACGCCCGCAAAAGATCAAGCCACAAAGTAACTGTCTGTCGTTGATTAGCGGTTTGTTCAATTCTGCCCCAACCTTGAACAAACTATTCATATCTTTCTTTTTCGTTAGAAGAAAGAATTGAAAACCGTTTAATTTAAAAGCAAGACCAAAAAGTATGCCTCGCACATCGTATTGTGGAACGTCTAGATAATATTATCTGGCTAATAAAACAGTACTGTAAACAGGGTTCATGTCTATAGGGGTGAGTAAGAATACGCCGGTTCATCAACCCGGCATGACAATCTAAAATTCCATTAGTCAAAACGGAGCTCGTCATGAAAAGTTGCGAATTTGTCCATCTACACATGCATACCCAATATTCACTAATGGACGGTCTGATTCGAATTGAAGATGTCGTTGCCAAGGCTAGGGAATTCAAAATGCCGGCCCTAGCCATTACAGATCACGATAATCTTTTCGGGACACTGGATTTTTGTTTTGCAGCTATCAATGCCGGCATAAAGCCCATAATAGGGAGTGAGATATCCTTAGTCACCGGTCTTGTTTTTTCTGAATCTGAGGACACAGCCAATCCGCCCTCCCATCATCTCGTTTTGCTTTGCGAGAACGACGTCGGCTATCGGAACCTCTGTAGCCTGGTGACTATTGGTAGCCAGCAGGCTCGGGACGACGGTCTCCCGACAATCAGAAAATGTGACCTGGAGCATCACAATAAGGGTTTGTTGTGTTTGAGTTCATGCCTGGATGGCGAAATCGCGTCCAATATACTCCATGGGGAAGAGAGACAGGTAGAAGAAACCGCGTCCTGGTACAAAGATGTCTTTTCCGGTGGTCGCTATTTTTTTGAAATTCAGGAAAACGGTCTGGAAGGCCAGCGTATAGTAAATTCCAGCCTCCTCAGGCTATCGGTCCGACTTGGTATACCAGTTGTGGCCACCAATAACTGTCACTACATGCGCCGTTCGGACTCCCAATCTCATCATCTGCTAACCTGCATCAGGAAGGGCCTCAAGATAGAGTGTCTTGATTCTAATCGTATAACCGACCAGCTTTATTTTAAGTCGCAGGATCAAATGGCTCACGATTTTCGTGACATTCCGGAATCTCTGACCAACACTGTTGCCATCTCAGAGCGATGTTCATTCGGGATCAAAATAGGGGAACAGCGCATCCCCCGTTTTCACACAGGAACCGCCCAGACATCGAAAGACTTTTTAGAGATGCACGCAAACCAACGCCTCGAACATTTGTTTGACCGGATGAAGTTGCGGAATCAGTTGGAGGACGGCGCCAGGCAGCGATACAGTAATCGACTGAAAAGGGAAATCCATGCAAGACAAAGCAATGGCTTGTCGGATTACATTCTAGTCACTGCTGATATCGTCAGGCAGGCCCGCAATCAGAGAGTTTTGCCAGGACCCGGTAAAGGATCGGTTCCAGGATCTCTGGTAGCGTTCCTGATGGAAATTACAAGTATCGACCCAATCCGCCACAATCTTGTGTTTGAACGATGGCTCAACCCGAAACGCCAGATGACTCCACAAATCGATGTCGATTTAACCGATCTAGGTTACCTGACAGCCATGGAATATGTTCGCGAAAAATACGGCGTCGGCAACGTAGCAGGGATAATTTCGTTTGAGAAAATCCCTGTCAGTGAGCTTCTTGAAAAGATTGCTACAGCGATGGGATTTACTGATCACGAGATTGATGGGATGGCATGGATAATAGCCAATGATTTACCAACCGTGTCCGGCCTGTCTGGCGCATGGTCCCAACGTTTTAAAGAAAGAGACGCCCCCATTAATAAAGTTAACGATTTGATACTGCAGCTTGAATTTCTGGCCCCTCTTGTTATTCAGGTTTCTCACGATACCGACGGCATCATAGTATCCGATGAACCACTAGGCCGCTGTATGCCGCTCTACTTCAGAGACGATGGAGAAATCTTGACCCAGTTTAACAACACGTGGCTTAACAGGCTCGGTTTCGTGAGGTTTGGTTTTCGGAGACTGGATGCTCTCAACAAGATAGAACGAACCGTAAGAGCCGTCGAGAAATCTCGCGGAATAAAACTGGACCTGGAATCCATTCCTCTTGATGACAAGCCCACTTTTGAATTGCTCTCCAGTGGCGCCAATCATGGAGTGTTCCAGGTTGAATCCGAAGAAATAAGCTCCATTTTGCAGAGATTCAAACCGTCAACGTTCGACGATCTGGTGGCCATCCTATCTTTATACAGACCCGGACCTTACGAATCAGGACTAATGGAGGAATTCGTCAACCGCAAACTTGGATTGACACCCGTAGACTACCTGATTCCTGAACTGAAACCTATCCTGGATGAAACCTATGGTCTGATAATTTACGAGGAACAGGTCATACAAATAGCCACCGCCATTGCCGGATATTCAGAGGCTGAGGGAGATCTCCTGCGTAGGGCATTGGTGAGAAGTAATTGGCCGGAATTAGGACATGAAAAAAGCAAGTTCCTCGACGGTGCCCGGCAAAACGGAATTGCTCATGAAAGAGCCTCGGAAATATTTGAACTCCTCAGAAGTTCAAATGGTAACACTTTTTCCAAGGCCCATTCGGTGGCGTATGCTTTGATCACTTATCAGACAGCATGTCTGAGAATGATCTCATGAGAGATGTTTCGAAAAAAACGATTCTGTTCATCCGAAGAATCAATTCCAACACACAAAATTTGGTTTTATGGAATTATTCTTTTTTGACCAGCAGGTAAATTGAATTTCTGAAGTCATGAC
>CAZIVV010000055.1:0-40883 GCA_964542775.1 uncultured Desulfomonile sp. | reverse complement strand
TTTATTCCGACGAATTCTCTGGCTGCCTGTATCAATTGTCTGCGGCCTGTGAGGGATTCCTCAGAGGACTTCAGCGACAGGACTTTTTCTTCAAGCGCCCTGAAGTTGAGCGTGAGCGATTCATGTTCCCGCTGTTTCTCTGGAATGGCGCGGCTGATATGATCGATTCTTTGCTGGACCACGGTGATGAGCTTTGAATACTTTTCAATTTCGGCAATCCTGTTTTCTATGTCTTTATAATCGAGTTGTTCCTTTGCTCTTTCGGCTACGGCCAGACGTTTTCTCACGAGTAATTCCTGATATTTTTTGTCGAGCTTTTCGAGTGAGACCTGTTCGGCTTCAAGTTCATTCAACTGCTCTGCCGAGATTTCCATCCGTTTAGCTAGTTCGGAGACTTCGGAAGACAGACTTTCAAAACTTTCATAGTCTCTACGGGCGTTTTGAAGCTGTTCAAGGGTATGATCGAGTTCAGCCTTTGACCGGTTGAGTGTCTGTGGGGCGTCCTTCCCTGTTTTGGGCTTTCCTGTCGGAGTGAAATAGGTTGAGTATCTCTGTTTGACAAGATCCTCGTAGGCGCCAACTCCACCGACCTGAGCGCTCAATACTGTCCGGATATTTTTCTGGAGGTCATCCGAAAGAGAGTCTATTTCAATCCTGCCCTGATGAGCCAGGAGAATTTTTGACAGGAGCCATTTTTCCTTTTTTCCCGTATCGAGGGCACGGTCCAAGATCCTGATGACGGCATCGTCCGCATTCTTGCCCTCAACAAGTTTCCTGAATTCTGTCCCGGACTTTTTTAGAAGCAGTGATTTCCTGTCTATGAGGAATTTCTTTACCAGTCTGTATTCGTCGCCGTTATCGCTAAAATCGATCTGTACGAATGGACCCAGTGTAGCGCCCCAAGGAACGATAGACCTTATTTCGGCGGTGTTGCTATCATGGCCCAACAGGAAGGCGTCACGTATGGACTCGAAAAGGGAAGACTTACCCGATCCATTGGGGGCATGCACGATGTTGAGGCCCAGATCAAAATCGAAACGGCTCAAGGTGTCGAAACATCTCCATGATTCCAGACTCACGGACTGCAGTATCATTTGGCCACCTCATGGGTCATCCTGTAAAGATCCATCAGGGCCTCAAGCGCTACCCTGGATTTGCGATCAGACCCTTTGGACATTTCGATGAGATCAGCGGCCGTGTCACGGATCAGTCCCCGTGGCAGGTTTTCGAGCCATTCATTACTGTCAGGCGATGGCCTCATTTGTGAATTGTCCAATGAAAAGGACATGAAGCGGTTCTTCCATTCGACAGCGAGCCGATCCATTTCATCCAGCGCCCCGGGAAACAGAAATCCCGTCAGGGTCAGCGACAGGACCGTAAGTTCGGGATTCTGCATGGCGGAAATCTCGTTGACGACGTTTTCCATGTCAGCCTGGCCCCTGATTTCCTGTTCAGTTTTTTGCCATTTGAGTGATCCTGTTTCATGCCTGGTTATGACAGGGGATGAATTACGGTCTGCAATTTCGACAAGAAGCGCATAGCCGCTGTCCCTTTCGCCAAAACTGCCCCGCTCATGGGTCCCGCAATAAGCCATTCGTTCTGCGCCTGGTTTGCCGTAGATGATTGTGGAATGCCAATGACCGAGAGCCAGGTAGTCGAGCCCTCTTCGATCAGCGACGTCTACAGGTATGGGGGTGTCCCTCGCCTCCGTCTGCAGTATATCGACATTGCCGTGCGCTATCCCAACGGATATTTTCGGCTGTGATGCGGCGTCAATCCATCCTGTCGGTTCGGCGCTGTTGTATTTGGCTGTAGGCACGCATGGATAGAGAACCACGCTGTCAAGTTCCACCGGCCTGCTTTCCCGGAACACTTCAATGTTCCCATAACTTTTCCAGCTTGGCGCATGATCCCACACGCTGCCCGGAACAAGCGGGTCGTGGTTTCCGGGTATGATGAACACTCTGCCTGCAAACTTGCCCAGGATTGAGGCTGTCTGGGTAACCAGCGTCCTTTCCACAGCATTGTCATGGAACAGATCACCCGCAATCACGATAAAATCGGCGTTGTTCCTGTTGGCGAGTTCTACAACACGTCGCCCCGCATCAAGTCTCTCCCGCCTCGCTCTTTCGGCCTGTTCAGGTTCAAATGAACTGAACTTCATGCCGATATGCCAGTCAGCAGTATGAACAAACTTCATGTACAGGTCCCCCTGATTTGGGCATTCCTTACACGGCGCCGGATATCACCCACAGATATTTTCAAAAAAGAATATTTTTTCACAGCACAATTCGGCCAAAAATATGAGGCTATTCTCCACACCCTACCCCATTGCGCTAATTTCAGATCAGACAACAGGAATTTTCCAGTTACACAATTACACCAACGACCCGTTTAGTTCAACCATCTTGTTCCGGACAATCAGGATCAGACGTTATGCTCCGAATACCACAAATTCCAGCGGACCGGGATATAGAATGAAATCTCTCAGGATATCATTGAGGCTGGCGCCTTCCAGCGAGCAAGTGTTAGCGCCTCACTGACGTCCAAGCATGCATGAAGCCCGGTGACTGGGGGATAAATACTACCCTTGTCGGGGATAAGAGACGTTTTATGTAGCACGTAAATTCATTACGTGCTAAAATTCCCCTAGCGCATAATTGTTGCGTGTGGTCTCAAATATCTTAGCAGACCCACCAAGAGAGGTTTTTCAGAATGATATTAAAGCCGACCCTTAGAGAAGGCGTGATGCCGCTTCCTGTTACGTTCATATCAACGATAAGCCGGGATGGAGTTCGCAACATCGCTCCATGGTCCTGCGTAATGCCTATACTCAGGGTAACTGACCTGATTTGCGCTGCGTCTGCTCATCGTCGTGACACGCTCGACAATATCAGGGAGACTGGACAATTTGTTCTGAATCTCCCGGGTATTGAGTTCGTGGACAAGATTGTTCCTACAGCGAAGCAATACCCGCCTGAGGTTGATGAGTTCCTGGTGGCGGGCCTTGAGGAGAAACCATCCTGTGTGGTGAGACCTCCGGGGATAAAGGGCTGTTACGCATGGATGGAATGTGAGCTGGTCCAGCAGATAGTGGAAGAAAAATATGTTTTGCTGGTAGGCCGAGTGGTTCACCTTGAGGTATCTGAAGGGGCTGTCAACGAACGGGGATTATTCGACATAACAAAAACGAAGCCACTGATGATCAGTGGACTTGGAAAAGACCAGAAGTTTTCGACCCTTGATGATATCGACAAGTTCGGACTCTTGAGCCCGATGTTACATGCAGGCAAATAGTCGGACTGAATTGACAGAATTCCAGGATGTTTTAATCTGTGAAGTGATCAACATGAATGTAGAGTGAGATAAGAATAATACGAGGTAAGCCAGATGGAATTGAATGAAATACTGGAGAGTGAGCATTGGAAAAATGCTGCGAAGTTTCACGGTCATGTCTGCCCGGGGCTGGCCATTGGTTACAAGGCTGCTATGGCCGGCATGGAATGGCTCAACGATCACCGGTCTGCAGATGAAGAGATAGTGACGATTTCGGAAACTAACGCCTGCGGTGTGGACGCAGTCCAGACAATCACCGGTTGCACTTCCGGCAAGGGCAATCTGATCCTGAAGGACTATGGCAAGCATGTATTCACGTTTGTGAGCCGCAATAACGGTCAGGGATTACGAATTTCGCTCAAGCCCGGAATAATGACTCTGGACCCTCGACATCAGGAACTTATTGAACTTATGAGATCAGACAGGGCCACGGAGAGTGAGGTGGCTGAATTCCGCCGGATCCACACCGAAAAATGCAATTCCATACTGGCCAGAGCGAATGATGAGTTGTTCTCACGAAATGAAGTTAAACTTGAAATGCCACCAAAAGCCAAGATAGAGGCCTCTGAGCTTTGCGCGAAGTGTATGGAACCGACCATGGCCTCCAAGACCGAAATGGTTGGCGACATCCGGGTCTGCAGGGATTGTCTGTCTAAAATGGAGTAACCCGACCCGATACGAATCAGCCATTTGCGGTTTACAGTTTCACGTAAGCTGCTACTGACTTTTCCATTGAGAAATGATGTCCAGGGGAGATGGTTGAACGCTTGATATACGGGCAATCGTCTCCCTGCGCCGGTCATCCGGAGTCTCCGGTTACAGGTCAGTGGGCTTCATCTGAAGCGCAGTCTTGTGATATCTTTTGAAGGCTGTGAATAATTCTGTCAGGAAGTTCAGGGCTGTTGTCTAAGGCTGTTTTTCTCGTCGAGCCAAGAGGTATCGGATCAGATCGGCATAGTCATCGCCGATTTTGGACCACGAGAAATTTTTTTCAACCATTTTCCGTCCGTTTCTTCCCATCTGAGCCAGTGTTTCGAGCGGAGTCTGAACGGCGAGATCCATGGCCTCGGCCAGTCCCCTGGACGTAGCCCTGCTTACAAAACCGCAATTGAATTTTCTGGTGTATTCTGCGGTTTCATCGACATCTGTTACCAGCACAGGGCGTCCCATGGATGCGTATTCGGCGAATTTTGTGGGGAAAGCGGCCCGCGATGCAATGTGCGGTGGCCTTGGGGACATGAGTACTGCGACCGACTTCATTTTCTCTACGAGGCTGTCCCGGTCCATCCTGTCCAGCAAGACTACCCTGTCACCGTAAGAATTCCTGAAGGCGTCTTTCCATGCCTTCTCACGCTCAGAAAATCCGACCAGCAAGATCCTGGCTTCCCTGTTTTTCATCAGGCCAATGGCTTCATAGAGATATTCCGTGCCTTGCCATGTCTGAAAAGCCCCAACGTATCCGATCGGAAATTCCGGCTGCTGCGGCATCTCCACAAACTGGAACAGGTCCGGATCCACCCCATTCCTGACAACACTGACATTTTCACGGCCGACACCCTGCTGGACGAGGTCCTCCATCTGATACCTGGACTGAGTGATGAAATAGTGACATGAGGCAAGAGACATTTCATAATGAACCCAGACCCTCAATTCTGGAGTATCTCTCCTGCCGCCCGTCTTCAGGTAGACTGTCTGGGAAGATTGTGAAATTACATCGCCATGCATGTCCATCATGATGACACTTTGCAGAAAGGGTCTGCAAAAGAACAGGGCATGAGCCGCCTCGGACGCTCCGCAATAAATCAGATCGTATTGCCTGAGCATTTGCAGCCATAGTGGCATGAAAATGGATCGGGTAGTTTCAGTATCAAGCGGAAAATGGTCTTCCATGTAGAAATAATCGACGTCAAAGCCTCTGTCCTCGAGAAGACCTGCAAGGCTTTTGAGGCGATAGGTATACGCTGATCCTGACCTGGAACTCTGCGCAGAGAGTATCAGTATCCTTGGCTGCAATGCTGGGCTCCTGTAATTCCGTCTGACATGAGATCCATGGCACGGCCATCAGGCTGCAGGTTGTCAGACAGCATAAGCCTCATGGCAATGTCCCTGTCATGAACCAAAACTGATGGTCTGGAAACTAAAAGGTCAATATACCGTTGATGTTGAGGTTAAATAAGGACATAATGCTACCGAACCGGCTATAAGACAATATTTTTATGGACGACGAAAGTTAATCCTGGTTTATTCCGTTCAAGATCTGAATTTCAGATGTTGAAGGTATTTTGACGGATGCTCGAAAAGGAGCGATCAGAAATAGTTGGATATATCGTGCTATGGATCAGGAGGATGAAAAACTAGCATGACCGGATACAAATTATCTTCACTGATGATGGCAATGATACTGGTGATGTTGATCCCGGCGGTTTCTTTTTCGCAGTTGCCAGCGGTGAGCGGCATGGATGAAAGGGACAATATAGATGGAACGAATTTCAAAATAGTTCCGAGAGTAAACTATCTGAGGTCGAACTGGATCGTGAGGATAAGCGACGGTGAAATAATCGGTTATGCTCCGTGGGAAATAGAGCAACGTCGTTGGACTCTTTTCAATCTTCATGGTCAGTACCGTGGGTTCATTCAGGCTACTATGGGTCAGGAAGACATACAGAATTACAAGCAGTACCTCTGGTATGATCGCAACAACAAATACCTTGGAGTTTTCATAACATCACTGGGTGGTCATCCACGGACAAAGGACTACAAGGAAGGCGAACTTGGGGGATCTCTTGACCTTTACAAGATTGGCAATTTTCCTCTAAAGCCTTATCAGCTACTTTTCGACATAGACCCCAACAAGAGTCATCGTCCCATGGGAATCAATTCGACTCTTATAAGGAGCCTGCCGCGTGGCAGGTAACTCCATGTGAGAGCAAACCGGCGGCGCAAGAGGTGGAGCAATACTGTTCAGACTTTTTGTGACGAGCGCTGAGGTTTCCTGCCTGGTTTTTTCCAGGTGATCTTTATTATACGAGGCGTCTACAGACTGATCCGTAGAGGCCACACCCACATCACGCAAAGCTCCGGGAAACGGTAACGCATGGCAGGCAAAGCGAGGCTCCTCAAGAATACAATAGCCCTATCGGCCCCGGACGCTATCAATCCTTTCGTATCGTTTGCGCTGATCCTTGTGATTTCCAGGTGTTTGGGGGCCGAGGGACTGGGTGAGTATTCACTGGTGCTGGCATGGCAGGCCCTGTTTGTGACGGTGGCCTCTATGGGCCTGGGGGTCCTGATCATACGGGAGACTTCCCGTAAACCGGAAACAATCAATTCCTATTTCTTCAACTCGTTGATCCTGGGTTCGGTTTCTTCTTCTTTGGCCATGATTGGCATGATCACAACATTCGATATGATGGGCTATCCTGAGAGGGTCATCTGGGCCGGCGCCATATCATCGCTTTCGTTGATCCCATCAACGGCCATCAGATACATCGAAGCTGTTTTCAGGTCCCTTGAGAAATCAGAGTATCCGGCTTTCTGTTACATGGCTGAGAATATAGTCAGGGTTTTCCTGAGCATAGGGCTTCTTTTGATGGGGTTCGACCTTTTGTGGATATTTTCGGCGATAACATTGGTCAATTACATAACGCTGTGTCTGATGATCTATTTCTACGTCAGGATAGTTGGAAGACCGAGGTGGTCGCTTGACTGGGCAATCTGGGGTCTCATGGCAAAACACTCTCCGACTTTCCTTGGGATAGCCATATTTTCGACCATGTACATCAACATGCCGCAAATTATGTTGTCCAAATTGCTGGACATTCCGTCGGTGGGAATTTTTAGCTCGGCGTCCAGGATCATCAGCTTTGCCAGTGTCATCCCGATAGGTTTTTGCATGGCGCTATTACCGGCCATGACGAAAAAGTACGAAAAGGGTCTTGATGATCTGCGCAGGATGACAACCGATTCCCTGCGTTACGGTTTCATTTTCCTTTTTCCGATAGTGGTCGGAACGGCGACATTGGCGGATCAGATAATTCAGAGCGTTTACGGGTCCAAGTTTGAATCGGCCCACTCCATCCTTGCCATTCTGGCTTTCGGGATGCCGCCGCATTTCATTCTTGTGTCGCTTGCGCAGGTCCTGGTATCTACGGATAACCAGAAACTGGATGTCCGGATCAATCTGCTGGCAGTGTCGGTCAGCTTCCTGTTTCACATTCTTTTAGTGCCTCTCCTGGACGTAATGGGTTCAGTTGCCGCTATCATGCTTAGCCTGGCGATTATAAATACGGCACAATATTCTCTAATCAGGAAGAAGCTTTTCTCTATCGATTTCGGCGCCATCACCTGGAGGCCCCTGATCGCGTCCGCCGGCATGCTTCCCGTGACTATCTGGTTAAGAGATAACAACCTGGTATTCAACATAGTTTGTTCGGCAATTGTTTATGTGATATCGATAATCCTGATAGGCGGGATTACCCGTGAGGAAATCTCCAATCTGATAAACGCCCTGAGAAAGAAGTTAATTTCAGGGGGTAACTGATACAGACTATGGTCAAATCAATCTGAGGAACGGCAAACTATGAAGAAAAATGTGCTGATGGTTGGTCCCGTGCCTCCACCTTACGGCGGAATAGCTGCAGTAGTTGAGGAAATTGTCAATTCTGACCTCAAAAACGAATATTCATTTGAGGTTTTCGACAGTCACGAGGACGCCCCTTCGGGATTCAACATTCTCAAGCGCCTGCCTTTCAATATTAGAAGATTCATCAAGTTTAACAGGGTAATCAGCCAAAAAAAATTTGAATTTGCGCATCTCCATTTCGACATAGGAAGCTTCAGGGGCAAGACGTTGCTAATCCTGACCTTGCGTCTTCGCGGCGTCAAGGTGTTGTTACATCTTCACGGAACGGGATGGGACGCTTTCTATGATAACGTATCGGGATCGAAGAAGTTTTTTGCCCGGACAGGAATAAGGTTCTCCAACATAACGATAGTGCTTTACGATTACTGGGTAAGAAAAATCAGGGAAATCCTTCCTGAAGCTCAGGTCTACGTGACCAGCAATTTCGTTCAGGAAGCCAAGCCTGTCTCACAGGAGCGAGTAGCTGAATTTCGCAAAAGGTTCAATTTTTCCGAAGACAACATCGTGGTTATATTCGTGGGACTTCTGGGTTGGCGCAAAGGCTGTTTTGACATGCTCAAGGCCATGCCTGAAGTGTTGAAGCAGAGGCCGGGGGTGCGGTTTGTGCTTGTTGGCGGAGACGATTATCTGGGGGAATTTGACAGCATCAAGCAGCAGGTGATTGACCAGGGTCTTTCGGACAGGATTTTTATCACCGGTCAGGCCGAACGTGAAGATGTGCCGGTCTACATGAAGATGTCCCAGATTTTTCTGCTGCCGACCTATCGTGAAGGCGCTCCGATAGCCATAATAGAAGCCATGCGTTCTTCTCTGCCGATAATAACGACCCCGGTCGGTGGCATACCTGACATGGTTGAAGACGGCTACAACGGGCTGATGATTCAACCCGGGAACCCGGAACAAATAGCCAGCGCTGTCATCAGGCTGGTTGATGACCCGGATTTGAGGGAAAGACTCGGGTCCACTGCCCTAAAAGTCTTCAACGAGAAATTTTCCTCGGCAAAGGCAATCGGACAGCTTGCCGGGATATATAAAAAAATGGAAAAGGCCTGAGAGCTCAAACTCCCACGATCTCATGCCCGGAGCAGGCGAAAAACCCAAAAATCGAATGACATGATTTTATAGGTTGAATCCAGAGATTAAACTGTATTACATAGCCATCGACAATTCATTCCGGAACCGGTGGGAGATGTTGGTTTAAGATCCCTGACATTTTTCCATTAACAGGTTTTATCAAACATATTATTGTCTTGGAACAGGCTGGGTCGTCACTTGAATCTGGATTCCGTAGCTCCCAGAAAACTCGGGCTTTATGTAGGCATAGGGGCTTTATCCCTTGCGCTGGGTTATCTCTACGTTCTGGCCATGGGCTCTGGATACAGGTTAGTCCTTGTAATAAACGGTGGCGTGATTTTCTTTGCCTTGGCCGCCATTTTTCTCAAGGAAATCAGGCCATTCCTTTTCACTCTGCTGTTAATCTCCATTCCCATGGGACTCGGTCGTCACTTCATATATGAACCGATAACCGGTTCTACCCCGTTTGCCATCGGCATAAACATCATGTCCACCGACGTCTTCATGTTTCTGCTTTATTCCATCTGGATAATAGACAGGGCAGGAAAGCACAGGGACCAGCCAAAGATAACGCTAGGTTCGCCTATTGGCTCGATGATGCTCATGTGGATAGTGTTCATGTTCGTGGTCAGCGTCTCGGTTTCCAAGATGCCAAACCACAGTCTTTATCAGGTTTACGCAGCATTTAAGGGCTTTTTCATATTCTTCCTGATTGCCAACACGATACAGACTGAGAGAGACCTCAAAATCACGTATTATGCGCTAGTGGCGACAACGCTAAACCAGGCCATCTATCTCATTCTTCAGTGGATCACGAAAACATCTTTCACTACACACGGTGAGGAGTCGTTATATCTTGTGGAACGTGAGGGATTCCGTTCACGCGGTTTCTACGGAGCGCCTGATACTCACGCGATCCTCATGATGCTGGTCTTCAACTGCATATTCGCCTACTTTCTGATTACGAAGAGCAGGAGCTCGAGGATGTGGGCTTTGATCTCAATCATGACCATCCTCGTGGGCACGATTTGCACCAAGGCCAGGATCGGTCTAGGCGTGTGTGTGCTTGGAAGCATGATTACAATAGCGTTGGTTTACGCGCGAGGCTACATCTCTACCCGAAAAGTAACTTTTGTCCTTGTGCAGGGTATATTTGCGATAGTTCTTATTGCGCCGGTAGTTGCCGAGAGATTCATCACAGGTGGCTACATGGAAGACCGTCTGCCTCTAATGTATACGGCCCTTCAGGTTCTTTTCGGCAATTTCTTCCTGGGAATCGGGCCGAACAATTACCATGCCCGTCTGGTTGAATTCGTTCCTGCAGAGTTGCGGACTGAATGGGCGTATACTGTTCACAATGAGTACCTTTTGCACGGAGCGGAGACGGGCATCATAGGGGTTATACTTTACTATGGACCTGTAATTGTCGCCGGAATAAATTTCTGGAGACTATCCCGGTCTAAAAACCAGTGGATAGCTGTACTCTCTATCGGAATGTTTGCGGCCCTTCTCGCGTCCGTTGTTCACAGGGTGATTTCGATTTATTTCGTCCAGCCGGTTTATTTCATGCAATGCTTCATCCTCGGATTGAGCGTGGCTTTGACGCGGGTCGAGAATGCGCTGAATCCCAAGCCTGTGGAATCCGGAGCGACTCGGGATACTTTTCACCCCGGACCTGTCGGTTTTGCTCCCCAACACGCCAGAGGAGCGACAGCCAAGGCGTGGCAGCCTTAGATTCTTTCGGAAACATTATCCGGTGACCGGAGGAATACCCTTTTATTCAATAGCGCTCTAACCATGCCACATATCAAATAGTTACCTTGAAAAACAACACTTTGTCACAAAACTCTATTGTTTGTCTTGACGTCAGGCGACTAGTCTGATAGAGGACGCAAACTGTGGGGACAGGTTTCAGTATCGAACAGAGTCCTTTCACCGTGTCGTATAGCTGATTTTGTTTGCCTGAGGTATTGAGCTGGGTCATGGCAGAGGAACAGAACCTTACACTACGGGATGTCCTTAATATATTCTTCAGAAGGATACGATGGCTATATATCATCGTACCGCTGGTCACATTCTCGGTTCTCATAGCCTGCCTGATAGCTACGCCAAGTTATGAGACGGCAGCCAAGGTAGTTCTTACGGCAAAACGCGACACATCGTCATTCCTGAACGTTTCCGGGCTTGCAGGGCCAAGCAGGATCCTTAACCTCAATGTGGATGAGATAGACATTAATACGGAGATGGAAATTCTCACGAGTCTGGATCTCTGGATCAAGACCGTGGAGAAACTGTCCGGCGAATTATTCTCTGAGAAGTCCAGAGGGGCCTTGGGCAGCCTGACAGGTGAGACAAGGAATTACTGGTCAGTTCTTTTCGGCTCATCTGATCAGAATTTCAGGAAACTCGAAGACACGCGCCAGGAGATGATACTGAGGACAGCCAAGACTCTACTGTCCGCTTTCAAGGTCACCCCACTGGCCAAATCCAAAGTTCTGGACCTATCATTCAAATATGACGACAGTGTGATGGCTACGAAGATTCTGAGCACATTGCTAGATCTGTACATCCCGTATCACATGCAGGTTTATTCGGTCCCCGGAGCCGAGTCATTCTTCACCGAGCAGGTAGCGGCGTCAAAAGAAATTTATGAGAAAGCGGACAGGGAACTGACGGAGTTCCGAAAGAAATGGAATATAAGCCTTCCTGACTTGCAGAAGACCGAGTTGATCAACTTCATAAAACGTTTTGATGAAGCGCTGGCTGATGTAGAAGTTAACCATAACCAGTTCAAGACAATGTTAGCCCTAATGTCTCAGGGAGTGGTGCCCTCGGGTCAGCTAGCTCCGGGGATGCAGAGGGGCAACGAGAATACCGTTATCAATGTTGCGGCGGTGCAATTACTTCAGGCCGAGCAGAGGCGTTTGCAGAGCGCTGAAATGTTCACGCTGGAAAGCAGGGACTACAGAGCGGCTGCGGAGCAGCTGGACGAGGTCATCAACCGATTCAAAGGGCTTCTCCTATCTGAAATATCATTGCTGGAGGTCAAAAGAGCGAGTCTGGAGAAGAGTCGTGAGGAAAAGATTAACGAAATGCAAGTGCTTATCGGAAAGGCGGAGGAGGCCAGAGCCCTGCAGCTTGAGGTCACCATGGCAAAAGAGCAGTACATTCAGTTTGTAGCCAAGAGCGAAGCCGCCCGCCTCGAAAACATAGAAGCTAAACAGGAGCTTGTGGATGTTAAAGTGCTTGCGAAACCTATGGTTCCTCTAGTGCCGGTTTTTCCCAGAACGGGTTTATTCGTTTTTGCCGGCTTTCTGTTTTCGATTTTCCTGAGTGTCGGTCTCATCTTTGTGGCGCATTTCTTTGATTTCACCTTTGACAACCCGCGTGACCTTGAAGCATCTGTTGGCTACCCGGTGCTGGCCACTTTTGGTAACGTCGATAAACGATGACAAGGTATCCACGAGCATGGAGAGCGCCAGCTATCCCCAAATTGCTTATTGTTGCAATAGCTTGCACAGCCTCGTTTTTTCCATCTGACTCATTGGGTGTCATGCCCAACAGGGATGAAGGCGTCATACTGTGGATGTCCAACGAGAAGATGGTGATAAAGGGCCTCATCGGAACCCATGAAGTAGAATTGCTCGGAGTATGTTCGTGGTGCCAGGTTGGTGTATCTGTGGCGGTCCGGTTCATATCGTTAACCCGGGCCGAAATTGTGGAACCTGAATCAAAAATGCCGAGACCTCCGGTAAAAGTCCTGATTTTGAAGGATGGCCGGGAAGGTCTTTAAGAGATTGTGGGATCAGTTACCTGATTTGCGTTTTTCAATGTGGTCCATTAACGCCCGTGCAATAATTTCCTGAGCCTGTGCGTTTGGGTGGGAGTCTATCATGGAAACAACAAGTCTTTGATGGTCCAGACCCATGAAATAAGGCAACACATCCAAATAGTCTATTCCATTCTGGCGACAAAAATTTTTCATCTTCTGGTTGATCTCCAAAAATGGGTAGTTGTTAAAATCCATCATTGTAGGTGTCATGACCACAGTGAATCTGATTTTCTTCTGATCGCACAACATCTGCATGGATTTGATTATATTGGAGACTTCTTTCCATGGGCCCTGAGGGTCCATATACTGCAACACCGTGTCTTCGACGTATGATGAGAAGTACCATTCCGGTTTGAACCACCTGACGACTCTACCCAACCTGTTCCTGGCAATCTGAATAGCTATTGAATTTCGGAATATGCCGTGACTGCTCGACTTGTTGTTTTCCCCCGACAAAAGCTTGAGGGCATCCTGATTCACAGGCTCGACATCGTTGATCACGTATGCGAGAAAAACCCAATCAGGGTCGGCCATTTCCAATAATGATTTCAGGACCTCATATTCCTGCCAGGTATTGTAACCAGGCACTCCCATGTTCCAGACCGCGTATTTCTTGTCCGCGGTGAGCGAACTGTTCAGCAATTTCTCGAGCCTGGACGGAAACGTCTGCGCTTGGGGCACGCCTTGACCGAATGCTATTGAATCTCCAATCACAGCGATGAGCTGCTTATTTTCGGGCTTTCTCTTTTCAAACGCGTCATCGCGATATCCATCAGAATTTGTTGTGACCTTGACTCCTTCCAGAACTGCGTCAAAATCAGGCTTTATCCTGTAGTACAAAGGGGCTGGAGCAAGTTCATTCATTCCGGTGTGATCAGTATCCGGTATGTACATCCTGAGGACAGTCTCGATCGCCACAAATGAAATAACCAGAAGAAGAGCTACCAGAGCGAGATTTACCAGAATCACCCTTAACATCGCGGAATACGACTTTGTCATTTCAGCTCTCCCCGGACTTTTGTTTCCTTGCGCAGTCTGGCGATTTACGAGAGCAGTCTCTCATAAATGGCGGAATATTTTTCGACCAGAATGTTCCAGTCCAGGTTCTGCTTCACCCAGACACGGGCCTTCACTCCCAGGTCCCTCCTGAACTGATCATTCATAATCAGTCCCGTAAGCTTATCGACCAGATCATCAAGATCGTCAGCCCTAAACAGCTTTCCATTGACATCCTCTATCACCGTTTCCAGATGGCCACCCACGTCACTCGCCAGGAGCGGTTTTTCCATGGCCATTATCTCAACCGGCTTTAATGGGGTCACAATGTCAGTGAGTCTGGATTTTATCCTGGGAAGACACAATATATCGGCCAGTCGATAGTATTCCTGGACCTCGGCATGGGAAACCCGGCCGACGAATACGACCCGATCTTCTATACCAAGCTCCTTGATCCGGGATTTCAGATCGGCTTCGGCCTCTCCACTTCCGACAAGCAAAACGCTGAGGTTATCGAACCGGTTCCGGAGTCGGGCAGTGGCCTTCAACAGTAAATCAAGACCCTCATAATAGAAGAAAGAGCCTATGTATCCCAATACAAGCCTGTTATGAAGACCCAGCCTGTCTTTGAGGGCTTCAGAAGCCGGACCAGGCATAAATTTGTCAAGATTTACTCCGTTGGGGACTATTTCAACCTGATCAGGTCTGAAACCCCTGCTGACAATGTCCGCCTTCAAGGCTTTTGAAATCGCAATTCTCAGTTTAGCGCCCTTCATGGAAAGGGTTTCCAGGTTCTTCATAGTCCAGTAGGTTGGCGAGTTTTCCGAGAGTCTTTTCCGGCTTAAATGGGAATCCTCCCATGAGGCTCGTGTTTCGTAAATAGTGGGGATCCCAAGAGCAGCCCCTACCAGATCGCCGCTCAATCCACATGTGAACGGTGAATGTGAATGTATGATATCGGGCCTGTATTTTCTGGCCAGGGATGCGCACATCGAAACAAGTCTCAAATTCTGCGCCACTCTGAGGGCCGACCTGAAATTGCTGGGATCGTAAACTTCCGCGCTCGCAGACAGCCAGTTACCACAACTCCGGAAGTATCTCACCCCGTCTATCACCTCTGATTTTTCGGAATCGAGAGTCCCCATTGGCGCCTGAGACGGAGAAGTCACTACCATCGGATGCAACCCATGAGCGAACTGTCCGTTTATTATTTCCCTGCTCCGGATGGCGTATCCGCTAGTTCCGGGTATGGACCGATGCATTATGTGCAGCACTTTCATAACAGCCACCTTTTGCCGAGTTACACTCTAATTAGTGTCAATATTCAGGCCCAAACAGCCTGTACCTGATGATTGGATCACCCGGGTCGCGTTTACCGGACACATCCAGGAACCAATCGACCATACCCTCATCCAGACCCGCTCCATGAATCAATTTCACGCGCTGCCTGATGGTCTCAACAGACAAAGATTCGAGGCCTTTCCCGATCATGACTCCTGAATAAAAGATCCGGCCGGCCTCAGATGCGGCCCTGATCTGAAATGTTTTTTCCAGTTTCCCATATTGCCTTGAGATCCAGCCACCTATTTCATCTTCACTTCCAAACATTAGCCTTGCTGATCGAGGTTTCCACCCAAACAGTTCCAGACCCGCAACTTTCTCTTGCTCTGCGACCGCATCACCTGAACAAACTTCCACCCTCCATGAGGGATCAAACACAAGGTTGAGACCGACCTCGCAGTCGGGCTTGCATTCAAGCTCATCGAGTATCAAAAAAACGCTTTCCGACAGGTTTGTGACATAGCGTTTCCAGGTAGCGCTTTCAAGTTTGATTGCGCCCGAAAGACAGAACTGATCCTGACTTGTGGAAACATGAATCTGGTGAATTGTGGGAGAGAAAGCCCAACGAAATGAGCCTAGCGGTCTGGATTGGTCAAGTTGATCTACCTGCAAAACGTTATGGGCCGCCGAACCTTTGAAATATTTCCTCCATTGAGGGTTGCCGTTATAAATGAAGGTTCCTGAGTCGATAAGTAAAGGCTTGTTGTCAATCCACAACTGAACAGACAGTCCATCGGAATGGCCATGTTCGTAGCCGGGCGCTTTGCCCAATGGGCCAACGTCAAACATGGTTACCAGACTCTTGTATGTCGCCTTTATCAGCCCTCCGTATGTAAAATGCGTTATTGAAGGCTGAGTTTCATCTAGCGCCGAAGATTGATTACGCTCGCGGGAATGATTTGTTTCAAACCAGTCCTGAATTTCTTTTCCAAGGATGAGGAAACTCTCCGCAGGCAGATCTTTAACTTTCCGGAGTAAATCCGGATCGTCAAATATTTTGGCGCCACATGCCAGCAAAGGTCTCATGTCCCAGTAATCGTCAAGGTACAAACCTAGAGCTGATCCCGAATCCGAGTCCCCGATCATTGGCGCCAATCCGTTTTCATTTGATATCTCATTCAGACTGCGCAGACATTTTCTAACCAGTTCCCTTGATCCTGGAGAGAGGATAGAGCCCCCATATTCCCGTGGCGCCATTAAAGGCACAAGAAACTCAAGGATGAATTTGGCGTATGACACACTCTGTTCGGCATAGATTCCGTCGGGAAGAATCAATCTCGGAATGAGGCTGTCAAGTATACGGGATGATATCTGAATCCGTTTATCTGATCTTTTCAGAAATGGGCAAAGTAGTGAAATCTGTAGTAAGGAAGCCGATTCTCCCAATAAATGGTTTCCTTCGGTGTGATGAATGGATAGCTCGTTTTCAAGATGGTTCAGGTGTAATTCAATTGAAGCGATCACTCTAAAAAAGAATTCGTCTTGCCAGTAAGCGCTGTCAGCAAATACAAGACACGACCTGACCATGGATAGCGCCCTGATAGCCACTTCAAGATTGGAAGACCATTGAGGTCCAACAGGATAGATTACTGAATCCATCCAGCTTTCAAGAATTTCCCTGGCTCTTTTACTGTAAACCGGATCTGAAAACAGACGGTGACACGCCCCAAGTGTCAGGAGAAACTGTAACCTGTTGACTTCCCAATTTGTTTTGATGTCCCCCCCCAGACCTCGAAATTTTCCGCTGAAGTCTGAAAGCCAGTAAAACTGGTTGGGCCAATTCTCGTTAGGACAATTCGGCTCAAAGCATGAACACCAGTCAATTTCACTACCCAGATCCAGCTCAAGCCATCCAAAAATAGTGATCCTACCATCCAGTATGGAACTTGCCCTCCGGCGAAGCTCATCCGAGTGGGATTTATAGAGCAAGCTGAAACTGTCCCACAAATCCTGAGAACCAAGATTGAGACTGCCGAGATTCCGGGAGCATGAATTCAGTAGTGAAGTTTTTATGATCGATGGGTCATGCGGATCATGCAGCCAGTTCCCATGTTTCTTGACGAGACTGGCCAGAGAAAAAATCTCAGGCGAATCCAGATAAGCTCTCTGAATACTGTGATGCCTGATTTTCAGTTTCAGACGCTGGGTCACATCAGCAATTTTTAACTGCGAGAGTCTGTTGACCGCATATTTCAAGGAATCGGGATTCACTTGAGCGTAGCCCCCAGTCATTAATTCATAGGCCTGTCAATGAATTGCCGAGCCCACATCTCAACACAACCAATTGTAAAAATCAGGTTAGCTGCGTCAATCCTTCGATCTTCGTCCAGTTTGAGCAATGTCTGCAAACCTTTGCTATCAAAAAATCCTCGAGAGACGACGCTTTTCTCGGAGAGAAGGTCGGCAAAAGATTCTCTCAACTCGTTTTTTATCAAACGTCTTATCGGAATCCCAAACCCCGTTTTTGGCCTCTCGATGATATCCATGGGCAGATCTGACTTCATTGCCTGTTTGAGTATGTATTTGCCAGTTGTCTTGTGGAACTTCATCGATGCGGGCAGATTGGCCGCTATATGAGCCAGTTCAGGGTCCAGAAACGGAACCCGGGCTTCAATACCGTGGGCCATGGTCATCTTGTCAGTGTAAAGCAGATTGTTGTCTATCAGATAGTGCTTGGCGTCCAGATAAAGCATCCTCTCGAGTCGCTCCAGGCTTGAGTCGGTCTCCCTCAGAGATTGCATCAGAGGATCTGAAAATCGCTCGTTTTTCAGGGCCGCTCTTGACTCCTGACTCAGAATTGACATTTCGATCTCAGGATGATTCAGGTGGAAATATCCGGCAATTCGCTCGTCAGGGGTGAGATCTGAAAATCTGAAAACTTTGGCCAGCCTCCTCATCAGTGGCGAATGTATGGGTAAAGCCATGGCCAGTTTACTCATCAATTTTCTGAATTTTACCGGAGTCCATGACCACAACTTTTCGAGTTCGAGGGCTAAATGCCTCTCGTACCCGGCGAAAATGTCATCGCCTCCAGTGCCGGACAACAACACCGTTATTCCACAATCTCTGGCAAGTTTTGCAATCATCATGGTGTTGATTGAGGCAGTATCGGCTAATGGCTCATCCATGTGATAAACCATCTTTTCCATGTGATCGCTGATTTCTTTCGCTCCAGCCTGAATGACCTCCAGAGTCACACCCAGATATGAGGCCATCTGTCTGGCGTATTTCAAATCGTCAACAAAACCCTCTTCTTCAAAACCTTGCGCCTCGATGGTGAAGCACCTGAGTTTTCCATCAGAAACGTGTTTTCTGGCGAAGGCGCAGATAGAGCTGGAATCGAGACCTCCGGATAAGAAAGCCCCGACAGGGACATCGGCCACCATCTGACGCTGCACGGCTACCGCCAGCGCCGAGTGGACCATCTGGATGGCTTCGGCCTCATTGCATCTGATTTCACCCGTTTTTACCGGAATGCTGTAGAAAGTCCGTGAATCAGTTATCCTGCCGTCTTTTACAGTCATCGACCGGCCCGGCTCGAGTTTTCTGACCTCCCTGAGCATTGTCCACGGAGAAGGCGCCCAAGAGTAACTCAGATAGTAGTGGAGAGCTTCATGACTGATTTGCCTGTCCAGCGTCGGCTCAAGAAGCAGCGCTTTAAGCTCACTGGCAAATAGAAAACCTTTTGGTGTGGTGGAATAGTACAGTGGTTTAACGCCAAAGCCGTCCCTGGCCAGGAAAAGTGATTTGTCACGTGTGTCAAAGATGGCGAATGCAAATATGCCGTTCAGAAGTGTCAGCATTCGCTCGCCATCCCTTAAATACAGGTTCAGCAGAATTTCCGTGTCACTATTGCTGTTAAAGCTGAAACCATCCCGGATTAATCCCTGCCGAAGCTCCCTGTAGTTGTAAATTTCTCCATTGAAAGTAATGACACATTTGTTCTTTGCGTCACGCATAGGCTGGGCCCCGGCCGGGCTTAGATCAATTATTGACAATCTTCGGTGTCCAAGAGCCACTGGCGCATCTTCAGCGTAATAGACTCCTGAGGCGTCCGGACCACGATGCGCTTGAATATCGTTCATCCGGGACAGAAGTCTCGGGGTAAAATCTCCGTAATATCCTACTATTCCGCACATTATCTGTCTCTTGGGTGTTAGCGTAAACTTTCTATTATACCTTTGTGTCCGTATTCGGTATCGCAGTAAGGAGGGAATTCAAGTTAATTGACAGAAAATCCACATTATGACCAATCTTGAAAAGTTATAGGCAAAACACTGGATTTGTGGATCGGCTGTCAGGTATCATCCGTAATGAGTGTCCGGCTTTACTGCATCTCGATGAAACGGATTCCTGTTACTTTGCCCGGCGCATTTTACGAGTAAAAATAATGAATTCCAGATGGATCGCCAAAAGGTCGCTGAAATGGGCCGCAGAATTAGCTGCAAAGTATTCCGGCCTCGCTGCTCTACGCAGAAAATCCCGTTATTATCAGAATTCTTTTCGGGTTTTAACCTATCACAAAATTACGGACAATCCCAAAACAACTCATGATTTGAGCGAAAAACATTTCACTGAGCACTGCCGCATCCTCTCCGGCGAATTTAACGTCGTAAGTCTTAAGGAGCTGGTGGACCAATGCTCGAAAGGAACGCGTCCAAAACCGGACTCTGTGGCCTTGACCTTCGATGACGGTTACAATGATTTATCCGGTGTCGTTGGAGAAACTCTCCTCAAATATGGTCTGACCGCTACATTTTTCATTGTGACGGGATTTGTCGACAAAACGGTAAATAGCGGCAGGGGACCGTATGTGAACTGGACAGACCTCAGGCGGCTAAGTCAGGCGGGGTTTTCCATCGGCTCACATTCTGTTTCACACGCCAGCATGAACGACCTGGATTTCCAGAGACTCGAATTCGAATTGAGCCATTCACGCGATAGGATCCGGAGCGAACTGGGTCACGATCCATGTGGTTTTTCTTATCCTTACGGAACTCTGCGTGATTTTTCAGATGTGACCAGAGAAGCTGTAATCGAGTCCGGCTACCCGTGGGCAGTTACAGCAATCCATGGGGTAAACAGCCTTGGAGCTGACATCTATTCTTTGAAAAGGATAAACATGACATGTGGAGACGGCCCAAGGACGCTGCGACTGATAATGGAGGGATGTCTGGACGTGTGGGGCCTAATTGACAGAGTGGCTTACAGGCTTCAAAGACCTTATTATAGAGGCGCAGGTGATGACAAAAGAAACTGAAAAACTTTCAGTTAAACCCAAACCCTGAGAGCGTAGGATTTTCAGCCCGCCTGAAATAAAAAACTCCGACTGTAGGCCGGAGTCAACTCGATTTAATGCTATTCCACATCAGCCCATGTCAGGCTGAAGAAATCATGAACATTTGGAGAGACCATCTAATGCCGATCGATAGCCTATCTTGAAGTAGTCCTACCGAGCTGCGAGCTTAGACCAAGTGACCAACCCTGGAACAGTATGAGCTGCCTGATGTTCTGATCGACCCAGACATCCGCCCTGGCTATCAGGCTCTTGGGAACATAAACCATGTCGTTCCTCTGTAGCTGATAATCGGTGGCTCCCGTCATGGACGTCAGATCGACAGTCCTCGGAACTATTCGTCCATCCTTGGCCTTTGACATTACTAACACGGTTCGGGGTTCCGCTGTATTTTTTGTGCCACCGGCCTGAGCAAGCGCGCCTTGAACTGTTAAAGGTCCTTTGAGGGTATAAACTCCCGGCTTTTCAACCTCTCCATCAACAAAGATAAGGTTGCCTACTACGTCTTTGAGCAGAACAGAAACGGTCATGTCACTGATGAGGTCCGCGTACAGCTTGTTGACCTTCTCCGTCAATTGTGGAACCGTTAGGCCCGCAGCCTGAACATCCGGAACGTATGGCAGGGAAATGCCGCCATCAGGTCTGATTGAACTCAGGCGCGCCTGCCCCAGGGTAGTCGTGGCTATTGCTCTCTGAAGTTCATCCAGCTTGGCGTTAAACTCACGAACCGTCACAGTAATCTCTGGATCTTTCAACAGATCCGAATAAAGATTCCGCAGCATGGATGAAGCCTGATCCGGGGTCAAACCGGCCACCACAACGTCGGGTTTGCGCGGAATGCTGATCTTGCCGTCGGGACGAATCCTCAAGGTTCGATTCAGTTCCGGGTGATAGGTGAACTCAAGATCTATCTGATCCTTAACCTGCAATTTATAGGTCGATGTTGTTCGCTGAGGTCTGGTCAGATAGATGAACTCAAGAGCGTCCCCTTCCGCTAGCTTATATGAACCTAACGGAAAATGTTCTGTAACGGACATCGACGCCGAGATCGGAAAAGGCTCTACTACTACTCCACGATGGCGCGGAATGACACATCCGCCCAGACACATTGAGAATATGCAGGCAATGACCAGACAACGGCCCAATCCCATGGATCGCAGATATGCGAAATTGATGGCGCCGTTAGTTTTTTCTCTGTGTGTTGTCATTTCAAACCTGAGCCATTTCTCAAAATGCCTTGCTTCATGACCTAAAAAAGGCCTTCCACTCGAAACATTATCCCGTCGCGCTTGAGTTCTAGCACACGACCGTTCCTGTTCTGAGCGTCGTGAAAGATACTCTCATGCTCGTAGCCGACCCTCGTGTTAAGCACAAAACGACATGAAGGAGCCATGTTGAGGGTCAGTCCCATTGCAATATCCACGTAATTCAGATAGTTCGGTGTAATACCGTATGTCAGCCTGCTGAACGCCCCAGCGCTGGAACCAGAGCCACATCCAAAATTCAGCGGAAACACAACTTCACTATGGGCGCCCAGGCAGGGAATCAACTCATCGATGGCTATCGTATCGACGTTGTTATACAAAATTTGTTGCTCATTGTTGGGAACATTTGGTTCAACAACTGCAGTTCCAGTCATCTTGACTTTTAAGTCTAAGTATCGAAGGTCTCCATTAAGGCCACCGACCCAATTTGGCCAGAGAAGAAAATCGAGGTCGTAACCGAAACCGGCCATGGCTGTTCTAAGCTGGGACTTGATCAAGTGTCCTGCTCTGTAAGCAATTGTTCTGTCGTTGCTTACCACTGCATTGTCTGCTCCTGCCGGATACCTTGTAGTGCGCAGCTCCCTCTTTAGCAATGTCTGACCAAGATAGCTTTCCGGAACGCTTCCATACATTCTCAGCAGGTGATGCTGCAGCGGCCTGATGGAAGCGACTACCCTGTATGATATGTTATCCCATGGCAGACCGAGGTCCTCTCTCAAATCGTTGAGCGTTCCGTAACCGGCGTTTTGCTGGTCAAAACCCATACGTCCTTCTATGCTGCTGAAAAAGCCTTCAAATCCTAATGTCCACACCGGGCGTTCTTCACGCATATCCGCCAGACCTATGGACGTGGCTGAAAGTAGAGCGACGAGGAGCATGACCCGGAGAAATACGTGGCTTTTCATTGAGCAGCTCAGCAATCTGCCAGACCGTTTGCCGGACGTCGAAAACTTGAGGCTGCTCATTGGTAAATACCTCTTGACGACCCGGCTGGGTACCGGTTTGCCGGGGCGTTTGGCTGATAGAATTTTGAGCCGAGGCCGCTAGACATCATCGGGCTTTGGGATACTCCCGTGTGCAATGGGCTGCTGTAATAGCTGTTCTGATACTGTTGAACCTGAGAGGACTGATAACCTCCGTTTGGTTTTGCATCCAGTGAAGGGGAAGCAAACAGCGAATTCTGATTCCGGCTCTGCTGTTCATGGTCTGCAGGTTTGTACGCGCTGACTGCCTGAACGTTCGATTGCGCAGTGGGGGTGGCAACACCGTAATTGTTTACGGGATGCTGAACCTGATTCATTGGAGCGGCATTCATGGGAAGCTGGCTGCCCGGTGAATTGGCCTGAATGGCGCCTGCGAAGGGAGCGTTGTATGGAGCTGCCTGGTGAGCCGGCGCGCAAGTGTTGTTCATCTGGCCCAAACTTATAGCCTGCGCCATGTCTGATGCGGCCGGACCGGATTGCCTGTTAACGGCGGCCGTGGCAATGGTCTTTCCAAGGTTGGTCGGCTCAGCAATTATAGTTGTGCCGTCCTGTCCCACAAACCAGAACCGCCCGCTAGGCAGGTTACCCAGAGAGGCTCTTCTCTTTTGCTGGACCGGTTGAATCTGAGCCTGCGGCGGACTTATTACATCACTCTCGATACTTGCCAGAGCTTTTTGCCGCAGGATTTCGGCTCTCTCGGTCAACAGCTCGCCTCTTCTGGCCTGCACAAACTGACGCTGTTCATTAAGATACTGCCTCATGGCCTCGCGTATTCCGCGTATTTCCTGCTCAATGGCCTGAATTTCCCGACTGGCCGGGGCGAATTTCACTGAAAGAGCATTTTTCTGAACCGCCAGTTCGACAACCCGACTCTGAAGTTTGGCCAAAGCTGAATTGGTGGCCAGATCTGACTCAGGCATGAAACCCCTGAAAACATTCGTGTCTGTCGACCCTATGAATCGATCCTTGCTCAACAGCCTCAACGCTGAAACATATTCCTGGTCTGTCTGATCCAGCTTTCGCAGTTTGTCATCCACTTTCATCAATGGCGCTGACATAGCGTCTGATTGGCTGGAGACTGCCGAAGCCGTATTTTGCGATCCTGAAGATTGGGGAGCCTGATTGGGCGCCGACTCGATACTTGGGGTCTGGGCGTCAATCGAAGCTTTCGAATCTATGTACGATCCGATGTATTCGTCAATCAGCTTTCCCATGAAATCCGGATCGGCTCCGGAAAGGCTGAAGGTTATGCGCGCAGCGTGATCGCTGAGGTCCCTGTTCACTTTGAGGCTCTTTCCAAACCACTCCAAGACGGCGGAGGCCGAACTGAATCTGGATTTTGTCTCTGAAGACAGGCCTCTTTCGAGCATCATTGAGATGAAGTATCGTTGAACAAAATTGGACATCGCGCTCGTGTCCGTAAGCCTGAGCGCTTCTTCGTATACAGTCTGGTTGCTATTCAGTATGTAAACAGTCGATGAAACATCGCTTCCGGAATAATGTGAGTTGTACGCAAAATAGGAAGCCACTGAAACAGCTATCAGGATCAACGCCAGGATTTGATATTTTAAATACGGCCTTAATCGGGAAAGAGTATTCTCCGGCTTGGCAGGCGCCTCGTCCTTGGCAGTTTCAGCCTCCTTGGGAGTCTCTTCTGAGGATAACTCGAGAAAACTGCCCAGGTCATCGATTGATGCGTCATCCAGTGGATTGAAAGTGGTAGAAGGAGTAGCCTGGGTGTCTTTCTGTGATGGCTTGGACTGGCCTTGACCGGGTTCAGCAGATGTCTCCTGGACGACGAAGGGCTCCACTGCAGGCAACTGTGCCGCAAAGTTATCTGCCGGCCTTCCGATCTTGATTAGACGAGCTTCGTCAGTCGGTTCTTTTTCTGACTTGTCGTCAACAGGCGCCAGGTTTGGTTTCCAGCGCGTCATGCGGCATTCCTCACATTCCAGGGATATCTGTGTGGACTAGAGCTCTTTAATTTGCGCTTAGTCCCTATAAATCAGCTTTCAACTCACTCAGCAAAACAAATAGCTGATAAAGTGGTTTAGATCTGATTTTATTAGATAGTGTTTTTAAGTTCATATCGGGCTATTATATACTTCTTTTTAAGCCTGCTTTTCCGCTGTTTTTTATGATTATATGACTAAAAGTTTAAAAAAGTCAACTAGAAATAATAAAAACTTAAACTAATTTCTTAAGAAATGCTGTTCACATTTTAATTGGACTTATTTGTCACTTTATTCTATAATCATATTGAAATGACTAAACATACTGTAAACAATCTTGTGGATTCGTATCCGGATGAGTTTCGACGTCTGCACTGGGCTTTATTTCAGCCTGGAACAGACCTGGAGCGGGTTTCAGTGCAGGTAACGGCTTCTCGGTTTACGGAAGGGGCCTCATCTACTGCATTAGCTTTTACGAAATTCGTGACCGAGTTATGGGATGTCGATAGCGTGATCGCGGTGGAGGCAAATTTCCGGAACCCCTGTTTTGGTGAATTGCTTGGGATATCATCCGGTAGTTCCCTGAATTCTGCGCTTGAGAATGTGGACAAGGTTTTTGATAATATTGAACACTCCGAGATATTCAACATTCATGCAATCAAGGCTGATAAATCGGCCCTTGTTTCGAAGAACCAGGCGGTGGAACTGCTGTTGGAGAATCTTGGGCTGGTTGTGGATAAACTCAAGCAGAGATATCGTCTTGTAGTGGTTGATTCACCTCCGATGATACCGTTCTCTGACGCCAGAATAATAAGCGAGCGGGTTGACAGGTCATTGATAGTGGTAGAAGCTAACACCACCAAGAAGCAGGTTCTTGAGTTTGCGATCAACAAGACAAAATCGGCTAACACAAATATTTTAGGTCTGGTGTTAAACAAACGTGAGTTCCACATTCCCAAATGGGTCTATAAATTTATCTGAGCCTCGCCCGTTGCGGGTATTGATGCTGCTTCACAACATATTTGCCCGACATGTTCGAGTCAGGAGACTTGCTGACTCGCTTGCTGAAGACGGACATTTTGTTGATGTTATCAGTCTGGCTTCAGATGACGGTTCGGATCAGTGCCGTCCTCCTTTCATAAAGTGTTACACCCTCAACAAGACCAGATCCCGTCACGAAGGTATGGGACATGTTCTGGACTGGGCCTCCACAGTCCTATCCATGTTCTATTATACGAACAAGTTGGACATCCAAAATCATTATGACATAGTTCATGTTCATAACATGCCTGACTTTCTGGTATTTACAGCTCTGCTCCAGCGCATTGCCGGCAAGCCGGTGCTGTTGCACATTGGAGACCCCATGCCTGAGTTGGGAGAATCCAAACTGAACGTCGGTCCTGATCACGTATTGATAAAGGGATTGGGATTACTGGAACGTGCATCCTGCAGTTTCTCGACTCATGTGATCACTGCCCTGGATTCTTTCAAGGAGCAGCTTGTCTTACGTGGGACTCCTTCCGACAAGATCACGGTAATCATGAATGTCCCGGATTCGAGACTTTATTCTTCCGAGATCCTGGAAGCTCAGAGAAACAGGGATGAAAGCCATTATGTGGTGTTGTATGTTGGCACAGTCGCAACCAGATACGGATTGGAAACGATGGTCCGGGCTTTGCCAAAATTGCGCGAACGCATTCCGAATATACTGTTCAAAATTGTGCCCAAGATAAAAGAGGAAGGAAAGGGACTTGATGACTGTCTTAACCTGGCTCGGGAACTTGGAGTCCAGGATCTCGTCAGCGTTGTTGACCCGGTTCCCATCGAGCAGATGCCAGGAGTAATGGCTTCGGCGGATGTGGGAGTTTACCCCGCTATTCGGAATCGGCACATGGATTGGGCTTTTTCACTAAAAATACCTGAAATGGCGCTCGCCAGACTGCCCATGGTCTCTTCAAGACTAACCGTTCTGGAACAGCTTTACGGGGACGATTCGATAGCGTTTTTTGACTCGGAGGATTTTCACGGTCTAGCGGACAGGATAATCGGGATACACCAATCGCCCACTTACAGGGAGAGTCTCGTGTCCAATGCCTACCAAAAAGCATCCATGAATGACTGGTCACACCAGTATGCCGTCTACAAGGATCTGTTAAGCCGTCTACTGGGCAGACCTGTGTGACATTTTATCCCGCAGCCTCATGAAAAGAGACTGCACGTATGTGTCATTATGGGTCACTGATCCATTGAATCCTGTTTCTGAGCCAGAATGCTGATTCTGGTCCCATCAACAATTTCCCTGAAGTTTATAGGCGCTTCACCACCATTTTCTATGGCCTTCACAAATGAATTGACGCAAAAGGATTGTCCCTTGTCCTGACGCCACAGGTTCATTTTCCTGAAACCTGGCCATCCGTAACCGGCCATCCGAATGAAATTGTCCATTTGCAGTACGCGTCCTTCACAAAAAACTTCAAGTCTCTCTTTTGGGAAGGCTTTGCTACCGTTGGAGAAATAGTGAACAGATCCTATAGATCCATCGCCAAAGCTCATTTCGATTGTGACTGTATCCCTGGATACGGCTTTCATGGAAGACGCCCGCCAGTCAGTTATTGGTTCTCCAGCAAGAAACATAAGCAAATCAATGAAATGACAGCCCTCACCAATTATCCGTCCGCCTCCTACTACCGGGTCCTGAGTCCAGTGATCCAGAGGTATTGGTCCCGCGTTCACGGTCATTATGAAAGCCTTTGGGGACGTTACGGCGTTCAGGAGTTGTTTCATTTTCTGAACCTGAGGAGCGAATCTTCGGTTATATCCCACCATGACCAGTCTGGGTTCGCCCTGACTGACACATTCATTGTAGCGATGCTCTATCGCTTCCATCTCCTCGAGACTCAGACATAGGGGTTTTTCCACAAACACGTGTTTGCGTGTCTCAAGGGCTCTGGTTACAAACCCCGCATGAGTGTTGTGACGGGTGGCTATGACTATGGTGTTAATTTCAGGATCATCAAAAAGCTCACTGGTGACTGTCGTTGTCTGCTCGATTCCGTGCTTTTTGGCTGTTAGCGTTCCGCTTAGACCTTGAGCGGAGGAAACTACTTTAAGACGGGCTCCGGCGTTCCTGAAAGCAGGTATCAGTATAGACGAGGCATAATTACCTGATCCTATGAAACCGACTGTAACGGCGGAGGCATTGATTTTTGGCGCAGAATCAGAAATCTGCACTCTTGGCTTGCGAAGCGTTTCATTTTTCACAGCCGTCTGATCATTATATCGAAGCATGATCCCGAGGGACGGCGTTTTGGATGTTACAAGATCATAGGCGGCTGTCGCTTCATCGATTGAGAAACGATGTGAGATGAGGTCCCTGACGTTGAGTCGACCATTTGCCATGAGATCAAGGGCAGCCTCCATGTTCCGCTGTTCTGTCCAGCGAACATACCCGATAGGGTAATCATTTCCCTTGTCTTCATAATTAGGATCATAACGTCCTGGACCGTAGGAACAGGAAACCTGGAAGGAGAGTTCTTTCTCGTAAAAATCGTCCCGGGACAATTCCAGGCCCGTTACGCCAACAAGTATAATGCGTCCTTTTTTCCTCGACATTAGCGCAGCCTGATGTATCGGTTCGTTGCTTCTGGTAGCGGCTGTCACTATTACAGCATCAACGCCGCGTCCCTTTGTACGGTTCAGGCTGGTCGAAACAGGATCCTCTCCAGATCCCAGATTGATGGTTTCAGCTCCGAACTTTTGGGCAAGGGCCAGTTTCGATTCGTCCAGATCTATTCCAAGGACCTTGCAGCCGTTTGCCTTGAGTAGCTGGACCGTCAACAGACCTATAAGGCCCAGACCGGTGACTACTACAGTTTCCCCAAGTGTTGGTTGAGCAAGTCGGATGCCCTGAAGCGCAATGGACCCAAGGACGGTGAAGGCTGCTTCCTCATCACTCACTTCATCAGGAATCCTGGCGCACAGGTTAACAGGAACACTTACCACCTCGGAATGCTTTCCATTGGAAGCGACCCGGTCACCAGCCTGGAATCCAAGGATACCCTTCCCCACTGACAAGACTTCACCAGCGTTACAGTAACCCATCTCCATGGGCTGCTCCAGTTTATTGCGAACAGTCTCGATCGTTGGAACCAGCCCATCAGTTCTGACCTTGTCCAAGACCATTCTGACCTTGTCTGGCTGCTGGCGCGCTTTCTGGAGAAAACCAGCTTTGGCAAAATCCAGGAGCATCCTTTCTGTGCCTGAGGACACAAGGCTTGCGCGTGTCCTTATCAGGAGACGTCCGGTTCTATCACCCGGACAGGGCACATCTGTGAGTGTTACCTCCCCTGTTCTCATGTTCTGAAGTAATTGCCTCATACGGTTTCCTCACATGGTTCAAATAATTGTCACGATCAGATGGACCTAAAGATTAATCCGGAGTCTGATTGGCTCAATCCAGTCATGGCTATTAACATGGTCCTCGTATGTCACTGCGTGAGATTGTAGCATCAGGCGGAACATTTGTGGTGTCAAGAATTTTCAATGGTGATTTTTTCTCAGATCAATAACTTGATTACCAGTTTTACTTTTACTGATACAATGTCGACCAGAGGTTCGCAATGTGCGGCATTTGAACAACAAGTAACCAGATTCAACCTGAACTACGCCAGGCCCTGGGGTCGGCATTTTTAGGGTTCCAGGTTTTATCTACTTCCCGGGAGTTGTTGAGCCATCCATAAAATGAACAAGTTTAAAACGATCATCGGAAACATCGCGCTGTCGCTCGTCGGGCTATTACTGACGGTATGCATTCTGATGGCCGTGGAAGTAGTTTTCAGATACCTTCACAAACCTGAAACAAATGAGATTGTGGGTGAATACACTCAGGGTTTTAACATTCCTGACCCGGATTACGGCTACAGACCAAAGCCTGATTCCAGCATTTCTGTAACAAAAAAAGACAGTACAGGCCGTTCAATCTACTCAGTACGATACTCCATAGATGAATTTTCGCGAAGAGTAACCCCTCAGGAAAACACAAAGGACCGAAACAGATTCCTGATCTTTTTTGGCTGTTCTTTCACATTCGGAGAGGGGATTGAAGATGACCAGACCTTGCCTTATTTTGCTGCGCGACAGGCGCCATGTTACGCTACATACAATTATGGATACTCTGGTTACGGCCCTCAACAGATGCTTGTTAGGCTTCAAGATCCCGGGTTTTACAGGCAGATAGCTCAAAAAAAAGGAATAATGATTTATAGCCCGGCGCACGTGTCACGCGCAATCGGATCTTACAAGGTTTCTACCTCATGGGGTAAGAATTTCCCTTACTTTTACCTGGATCAGGCTGGAAACCTGAAACGGGATGGCGACTTCCAGTCGGGAAGGCCCTCCACATCATTCATCTATGACGCATTATCCAAATCTGTATTCCTGGACACATTCCTCAGACCATACGACATACCTCACACTTTCTCAGATAGTGACATTGAAACTACAGCAAGAATAATTGAAAAATCGTTCCAGTTATTCAATAGCCAGTTTAACGATTCCAAAGCGTATTTCATGCTACTCCCCGGCGTTGATTATTCGGATCGTGAAGTCGCAAGACATCTTGTCAAGTCTGGCATACAGGTTCTGGATTTTAGTGATAGAAAAGAATTCAGGAACGACGGATATGTAATCCCGAATGACGGCCATCCAACAGCGCTGTGGAATGAGCAACTGGCTGGGCTAATAGTGGAAAAGCTCGGTATTTCCGCTAAAGAATGCCCGTAGAGGTAGATCATTGCCAAGAACCTGTACATTCCCCATGGGGTTCCCGATAGCTCCACACGAGCTGAATCCTCGTCACACTTCAGGATCAAGGGAACAGATTGAGGGACCTTATGCTTTTTTAACCCCAAGGCTTTTGATGAACGAAATCATTTTCGCTCTTCGAAACCATTTCCGCTGATCAAGAGCAGAGCAACGTGAAAACAATAGAAAAACAGATTCGCAGGTTTTTGGCCAAGTTACCACCAGAACTGGAAACGGTCGCAAAAGGACTAATTAGCTATATTCCGGGCATTATGAAATATTCTGATGTCACCCATTCCATAGGGGCTCAGTACTGCTATTCAACATACCTTGCGCATCTGAATCAGGCCCACAAGGTTGGCCTGGACCCATTCCCCAGGGTCATAGCTGAAATTGGTCCGGGAACATCTTTTGGAGCTGGTTTAGCGGCTCTTCTCTGCGGATCGGACGTTTATTATGCCATTGACGAATTACCTCACGCCGATCTTCAGGCTAATCTTCAGGTTCTGGACGAAACCATAGATTTTCTGAGATCGAGAACGGACCCGACTGAGGTGAGGGGAACGAGGGGAACTCTTGATCATTTTCCGGATCACATACTGACAGATGAGCTCCTGGAACGGACGCTTGCTGAATCCAGGGTAACAAAGATCAGACAGGCGCTCATCAGATCGTTGACCCCGGGAGTAAATTACCCGGAGGAAGATATTAAAATTGTATATTTGTGTCCGTTCACCGGCTCTGCATTGTTACCTGAAGAATCTCTGGACATGCTTATGTCTACCGTGGTGATGCAGGTGGTGGAGCATTTGCCGGAAACATATTCCTGCTTCGCCCAATGGCTTAAACCTGGGGCCTGGATGTCTCATTTCATTGATTTCAGTAACTATGGAATGACAAGGGACTGGAATGGCCATTGGGCATGTTCGAAAACTCTTTGGCGAATGATGCAGGGCAACCGACCCTATCTGCACAACAGGGAACCGCATTCGTCACACATTCGACTGATCCGGGATAATGGTTTTGAAATAGTGACAGATCTGAAGACATACAACCATGAGGGAATTGGCAGAGAGAAACTCGCTCCCGAATTTGAATTTCTGAAGGATGATGATTTGATTATTTCGCGTTCACTGGTTCAGGCTGTAAAAGTAGGGAGTAACGCGTGATTTTGTAGAGAGCGGGACCCGGACTCAAATCTGATCATAACACCTTTGAAAGATGGTGTCCGGACCGATGGTGTGATTGCGCTTGAAAACACCTACAAGGGCGCAAGAGCGCAATTTCTGAAAAAATTGTCTGGAACAATACCCTGGTTTCTCAGAAGGGAGGCGCTTGTATGATGTATAGGTTCAAAACTTTCATCCGCAGTCTATACACTGAACTGCTTTTACGGACTCGCCTGGGGAATTACTGTCTGCCCAGGTGGCGCTACAATTTCACGGTACCACAGCTGATTTTTCTTTGCGAATGTGTAGATAAGACGAGGGACCTGTCTGGACCTATTGTGGAAATCGGTTGCGCCATAGGATCAACAACTGTTTTTCTTAACAAATTCATGGATGCTGAAAATATTGAAAAAGATTACGTCTGCGTGGATACATTCGCCGGATTTGTTGACAAGGACATCCAGTTTGAAGCTTCCAGGCGTGGGAAAAAGGCCGATGATTACGAACAGAGTCTGTTCCGCCTGAACAAAAAAGAGTGGTTTGATGAAACCATGAAGCTCAATGAAATTAGCAGGGTCCGAAGTATCAGGGCGGATATTTCGGAATTCGATTTTTCCTCCACCAAGACAATATCGCTGTGTTTACTTGATGTTGACCTTTATCTGCCCACAATGAAAGCGCTACCTGAAATATATGAAAGGCTTCATCCTGATGGGATGATAGTCGTGGACGACTGCGATCCGGAATGCAAGAAATGGGATGGAGCGTGGCAGGCCTATGGTGAGTTCATGGACAAACTTAACAGGCCCAGGAATGTAATGCTAAACAAGCTCGGAATAATTACGAAATCATGACACGGCTTATAAATTGATTCTCTCGCAATCTTTTGCTCGTCAGTTTGTCATAGAGGTGAATAAAACCGGAAGAGATAATAATTATGAAAAATGCTTTTACTGAAACCCGAATCAGACTCTCGCTTAACGGACCTTTGTTGAAATATGTTTTTCTTTCATTGATTGTCTTTGAATTTCTTACTCTGCAGTCTTGGGCAGCAACCTATTATGTGGACATAAAAACGGGTAATGATGTCAATTCCGGAATGGAGTCGGAACCGTTCAGGAGTATAAAACGGGCTAGTGAGGTTATGGAGCCGGGAGACAAGGCTGTGATCCGGGAAGGCGTATACCATGAAACCATAATGGGCGGCAAATCGGGGCTTCCGGGGAAACCTGTCATTTACGAAGGCGTAGACAGGGACAAGGTCATCATGAGGGGATCGGTGACGGTGAAAGACTGGCGCAAGGTAGGCTCCACATGGATGAAGGTTGGATTGAAACCGGTCAGCCCTCATCTCGCTTTTGTGATGGTGGACGAAAAACACCTGTTAAAGCGGGTTTCAGAGCCACGGGGAATGCCTGAAGGCAGCTTTTGCCTCGACGCGATGAAGGTGTATTACATCAGACTGCCTGGTGACGCAGATCCCAACACTCAACACAATGTCGATGTTTACGAACTCAATCTCGGCATGAACGCAGGAACCCGCTGGGGTGGGACATCCAAAAAGCACATAGTAGTTCGAAACATGACATTTGAAAAATATGCGACTTACGGGATTTCCACGGCCATTGACCAACGTGATCAGAATTCCCATTGGGAGTTGGATAATCTCAGGATGCAGTATAACCAGCAGTGTGGTGTATTTGCATGCCTTGATGACTGGAATGTCCACGACTGCCTCTTCGCAAGGAACAAGGTTCTTGGTTGTCAGATCAATGGGGCCAGGGTAACGTTCAGGAATAACATGTGTATGGAAAATGAATACTTCGGTCCTGGCGGTTACGGAGGGGTCGGACTGATTATCGGACCTGACGAGGCGGCTCATTCCTGCTCGGTCTTCAACAATTCAATGGAACGAAACGGGGCCAGCGATGGATATGGTTGTGGTATTTATCTTGAGGGCCGATCGCACAGCAACGTTATCAGAGACAACCTCATCAAGGGAAATCTCGATTCGGGTGTGGGTTTCTTCGGATCTTCCAGAAATCTCGTAATCAACAATGTTATTGTCGACACGGGACTGACCAGACGACAGGGTGACATAGGAGCCTTCTTTGTCGGGCACAGTTACGAAGGCGCTCCTACACAGTCAACGGGGAATATCGTCGCTCATAACACTGTCTGGAAATGCGCTACCCCGATCAAGGCAATCCAGCCATCAGAACCTGTGCCCACGGATCAAAAAAACATTTTTGTTAACAATATCTTTGCCGAATATCTTTTTCTGAGTCCGTATCCGCCCAATTTTGGCATAGAGACAAAAAGCAACGCCTGGTTCCAGACGAAAACTGAACTCAAATGGACGAAGGAAAGTCTCAAAGGCATGTTGGATAACAGGTTAGGATCATCAGATGAGACTAACAGATTCCAGGGCCAGTCTCCAGGCTTTATGTCTCCTGAGCAGGGGAATTTCAGGTTGAAAAAAGGGTCGCCGCTCATAGACGCCGGTATTTTGATGAAAGAAGTTTCCGTTGATAAGGATGGCGTCAACAGACCCTGTGGAAAAGCGCCTGATATCGGGGCTTATGAAATGTGCGATTGATCAATTTACAAGGTTTAAACAAATGAAAATTTTCAGTGTTGTCGGCGCTCGTCCAAATTTCATGAAGATTGCTCCTCTTGCGAGAGCATTCAGGAAATACCCTTCACTCGAAATGTTCCTTGTACACACGGGTCAACATTACGACAAACTTATGAGCGACATTTTCTTTGACCAGCTCGAACTGCCCAAGCCTTACAGACATCTTGGAGTTGGATCTGGCGGGCACGGAGAGATGACGGGCAAGATCATGATCGAATTTGAGAAGGTCTGCATAGAAGAAAGGCCAGACCTGGTAATTGTGGTCGGGGACGTCAATTCCACCATCGCCACTGCTCTGGTCGCCCGAAAGCTTTTTATTCCTGTGGCGCATGTTGAGTCAGGACTCCGGTCTTTTGACGAAACGATGCCTGAGGAGTTGAACCGCCGTCTGACCGACTGTATTTCAAATCTCCTGTTTGTTTCAGAGCCATCTGGAATGAATAATCTCCAGCGCGAAGGCATCATGATGGAGAGGGCTCATCTAGTTGGTGACATAATGCTCCAGACTCTTCAGATGTTCTGGCCTCACGTTCTGAAGCGCAAGAGAGCCTCACAGTTCAATCTCAGCCACAATGAATACGCTTTAGTGACCATACACAGACCTTCCAATGTTGATAATCCGGAAAGCCTGAAAAAAGTCATAGACATATTGGCATCTTTGCCAATTCCCACTATCTTCCCGGCGCACCCGAGAACACTGGACAAAATGAAAAAATTCGGACTGACTCCACTTGTCGAGAAACTTCACCATGTCAGGTTTGTGGCGCCTGAGTCCTACTTCGATTTTCTCTCCCTGCTGTCTGACGCCAAGCTTGTTTTATCGGATTCCGGATCCATACAGGCCGAAGCCAGTTTCCTCGATGTGCCCTGCCTGGTCTGCAGAGAAAACACAGAGAGACCAATTTACATTGAAGAGGGCGCATGCACTCTGGTCGGGCTGAATACCGACCTTATCCGCATAAAAACAGACGAGATAATGTCCGGCCTGTACAAGAGTCCGACACAAAGCGTAAAGACACTCGGAGACAACGTTGGAGAAAAGATAGCCGAGATTATTTTTAAGACCATGGGCTAAAAGCGACCATAGTCAGATGGCTCGACAGTGTCACCTCGATCATTAGGGCGTGCGTTTCATCTTCTGCGTCAGCGCATACATGACAGGTGTAAAGAAAATCCCGAGCAAGGTGACACCCAGCATGCCGGCAAAAACGGCTGTTCCCATGGATTGACGGCTTGCCGCTCCTGCGCCCGTAGCCACCACCAGAGGCGCCACTCCCATGATGAATGCGAATGACGTCATCAGAATTGGCCTGAACCTCAACTTTGAACCTTCAATAGCAGCCTCCATGAAACCTGCTCCGCTGGCTCTGGCCTCACGGGCGAATTCCACTATAAGAATAGCGTTTTTGGCAGACAGACCTACCAGAAGAATCAATCCGACCTGTGTGTACAGGTTGTTGTCAAACTGCCGGATCAAGAGGCCCAAGGCAGCTCCAAGAACCGCTAACGGGACTATAAGAATTACTGCCAGGGGGTCTGACCAGCTTTCATACTGGGCTGCGAGAATCAGGACAACCACCACCAGAGCCAGACCAAAAACCAGACCAACCTGGCCACCGGCCCTTTTTTCCTCATACGCCATGCCTGTCCATTCGTAACCAATTCCCTGAGGCAATTTTTGAGCTGCCACAGTTTCCATGGTCGCCAGCGCCTGTCCTGAACTGTAACCCGCAGACGGCTCACCGGAAACCCTGGATGAGGTGAACATGTTGTATCTGTCTATTCTCTGGGGTCCTAAAGTCTCTTCGACTTTCACGAAAGCGCTTAGAGGAATAATTTTGCCGTCGAGCGACCGCACCTGAAGTCGTCCAATGTCCTCCGGTTTCGTGCGGAATATGCTGTCAGCCTGGACCTTGACCTGCCAGGTTCTGCCGAATTTATTAAAATCATTAACGTATTCCGAGCCGAGGAATGCCTGCATCGTCTCAAAAACCGATTTGAGAGGAACCCTTAAATCAAGAGCTTTTACCCTGTCAACATCTGCGAACAGGGTTGGAGTCTCTGCTCTGAAGGAAGAATTGACGCGTGTCAGTCCCGGCTGGGAATTGGCGGTATAAACAAGATCTTCGGTTGCCTCAGCCAGCTTGTCTATGCCCAATCCCAACGTATCCTGAACCTGCATGTCAAAGCCACTGCTCACTCCCAGACCACTAATCGGAGGCAATGCAAAGGGAAACAGAAGCGCAGCCTCCTGAACCGTATAGAACTTCTTGGCCAATTCCGTCATTATGGCGTCACGGGTCTGTCTTTTAGGTAGCCTCTCATCCCATGGTTTAAGAGCAATGAACCCGCCTCCCATATTTGGAGCCGGTCCATCAATTATTGAGTATCCTGGTAAAAGTGTAAAAGTGCTGATCCCTTCGACTTCCTTGATCATGTGGCCAATTTTGTCCATGACATTTTTGGTCCGCTCCAGTGAGGCTCCGTCAGGTAATTGCAGATTTATCAACACCAGACCATCGTCTTCTTCAGGCAGGAAACCCGTGGGAACCTTCATGAACCCAAAATACGTCGCTGAAACCAGGCACACGAAAATTATGACCGCAGTGGTCATTCTCCTTAGTAATAAGGTTACCACCCTGGAGTAACCTTCTGTCATCCGATCAAAGAACTGATTGAATTTGACAAAAAGGAAATTTTTTGACCCGTGATTTTCCTTGAGGAGTATTGCGCAAAGCGCAGGGCTCAGCGTCAAAGCGTTTATTGCGCTAAACAGGGTAGTGACTGCGATGGTTAAAGAAAACTGCCTGTAAAGTTGGCCTGATATCCCTCCAAGAAACGACGCGGGCACAAACACGGCCATTAGGACCAAGGTAATACCAATGATGGCGCCAGTTATCTCTTCCATGGCCTTCTTCGTGGCTTCGCGGGCGGACAACCCTAGCTGCGTCATATTTCGCTCAACATTTTCAACAACCACTATGGCGTCATCCACTACTATTCCTATGGCGAGCACAAGACCGAGCAATGTGATCATATTTATGGAAAAACCCAGGAGGGCCATTACGGCAAAGGTTCCAACAAGCGCGACCGGGATCGTTATGGATGGAATTAAAGTGGTTCTCCAGTTCTGCAGGAAGATGTAAACAACTATAAAAACCAGCAGAAATGCCTCAAAGAGCGTTATTACAACTTCGTGGATGGACGCTTTAACAAATTCCGACGAATCATAAACCGTCCTGTAGTCCAGACCGTCCGGGAAATCTTTTTTAAGATCGTCCATTTTTTTGGTAACCAGTTCGGCTACATCGAGCGCATTTGATCCGGGGGCCTGGTAGACAATGATTGTTGCCGCCGGCATTCCGTTCATGAAAGACAATGTATCGTAGTTTTTGCCACCCAGCTCTACCTTGGCGACATCCCTGATTCTGGTTATACGGCCTCTGTCTCCACGTTTGACTATAATGTCCTCGAATTGTTCAACCTCGGACAACCTTCCCAGAGTGTTTACCGTGAGCTGGAAGTCCTGTCCCTCAGGCACAGGCTGCTGGCCAATCTGCCCGGCGGCCACCTGAACGTTTTGTTCTCTGAGGGCTTCCAGAACGTCTGATGTGGTCAGTCCGTTGTGCTCCATCCTGTTCGGATCCAGCCAGATCCGCATGCCATATTCCTTGTCAGGCGCTATGAATATGTCTCCAACGCCTTTTATACGTGTTATCTGATCCTTGATGCGGATTGTAGCGTAGTTTGTTATGTAAAGATCATCTAGGCGACCGTCTGACGAATAAAGGCAAATGATGTTTACCATATTTGTAGACTGTTTCTTGCTGCTTACGCCCTGACGCTGTACGGACTCCGGCAACTTGGCCATGGCCTTCTGCACCCTGTTTTGAACAAGCACGGTGGCCATGTCTATGTCAGTCCCAAGCTGAAAGGTTACTTTAAGCGTGTACTGCCCATTGCTTGAGCATGTGCTGCTCATGTACATCATGCCCTCTACGCCGTTAACCTCCTGCTCAATTGGAGAAGCGACAGTGTCGGCGATAACCTGTGGATCAGCGCCGGGATAAAAGGCGGTTACCTGAACCATGGGAGGAGTAATATCAGGATATTGGGCCACCGGAAGAGTAAAGATTGAGACTGCGCCGGCAATAACGATGAAAATCGAAATTACCGAGGCGAATATAGGTCTGTCGATGAAAAATCGGCTTAGCATGTGGCTCCTCGGTTATTTCTTTGGTTGATCTGGGGAAATGACGTTGCTGGACTTTTCGGAACCTGAATCAATTCGTTGAGGCCTTACCGGCTGTCCCTGTCTGGCTCGCCTTATCCCGTTTACTATCACCCAGTCGTCCGCTTTAAGGCCTTCAAGCACTACGCGCATGCGGTCTTCAAGCTGGCCTGTCCTGATGATGCGCTGCTCCACTATGTTTTTGTCGTCAACCACCAGCACAAATTTCCCTCCCTGGCCCGCCTGAATGGCGACATCTGGAACCAGCAGGGCTTCGAACTTTTGAACCGGTATCCTGATGCGAACGAACATTCCAGGGACAAACAAGCCTGAATCATTTTTGAAAATCGCTCTGAACTGTAGAGTTCCTGTCGATGGGTCAATCTCTGTATCTACAAAGTCCAGGAACCCCTGATGCGGATACCCCTGTTCGTCTGACAGTCCCATGAAAACTTTGGGATTCACATGAGTGTTTTTTTGTTCTTCCCTGATCAGTGGCATCAAATCCTGTTCACTGGCGCTAAAATAAACATATACAGACTTGTCATTCACTACTGTGGTCAAAAGAGTTTTATCCTGAGCCCCCACCAGATTTCCAATATCGACGAGGTTTCTGCCGACATTTCCACTTATGGGCGCTTTCACCTGGGTGTATTCGAGATCCAGTCTCGCCGTTTCGAGATCTGCCTGCGCCTGCGCGAGTTCAGCCTTTGCCACATCTCTTTTGGCAGTTTGTTCGATCAGCTTTATTTGGCTAATGGCGTCTTTGGACTCAAGTTGCCGGGCCTTTTCGTACTCCACCTGGGAAAGATTCAGGGAAGCCTTTTTAGCTTCGACGGTGGCCACTGACTGATCGACCTTTGCCTGATAAGGTCTGGGATCAATCACGAACAGCAGGTCTCCTAAATTGACGGACGCTCCAGGAGTGAAATTTATCTTTTCAAGAAAACCTTGAACCCTGGCGCGTATTTCAACTTTCTCGAGCGCCGCGATATTTCCGGTATATACCAGTGACCTTATTACTTCCCTGCTTTGTGGCTGGCTCACTGTAACTTCCGGGGGCGGGGGCTGCACTACGGTTGGTTCGGAACTGCATCCAAGTAACATCAGACAGATCGAGAACGAGACCATCCTTGACATACTCAAAACTAAAGACTTCATGTTCAAGCTCCCAAAAGTTGCGAAAGATAGAATATCAATCCCAGTTGAAAGGGTTTCGATTGCGAAAATCAGGTATACAGGACTCCTGGGATTCAATCTCCTGTATAAAAACATTTTCAAGCCCCAGATCCCAGCATAGGTCAACAATTCTGTTGTATTCCGAAGCCGTTATCCTTCGATTGAGCTCAGGGAATCTGCTGGCCTCGTACATCGGGGAATACTGGGACATCAATGAAATGGCAACCTCTGACGAAATGTTGTCCCTGATCCAGCGCATCGTCTCAGCAGTGCCTGATATATCCCCTGGAAGCATCAGGTGCCTGATTATCACACCTTTTGTCGCTCTGCCGTCTGAATCAAGATCAAGCTCACCAACCTGATCGTACATTTCCTTTACAGCGGCCCGAGCAACTTCCACGTAATTATCACAATCTGAGTATTTTTTTGCCATCCGGTTGTCGGCATATTTTAAATCAGGCATGTAGACGTGAACAATCCCCCGTAGTAGTCTCAGGACTTCCAGAGAATCATACCCACCAGAATTATAAACTATTGGCAGGTCAAGACCTTTCTGAGCCGCTATGCCAAGGGCTTTCAAAAAAACATGCATCTGATGTGTCGGAGAAACGGGTTCAATATTGGACACTCCCATGAATTGAAGTTTAAGCATCTCGTCGGCAAGGACTTCGACACTGACGCATTCACCGCATTCTCCTCGGCTGATCTGGTAATTCTGACAGAAAACGCATCTCAAATTGCAGTGAGTAAAGAAAATTGTCCCTGCTCCACCGGTTCCTACAAGTGGGGGCTCTTCTCCAAAATGCGGCAGGACGCCGGCATGTGAAGGAAGTGAACCGCCGCCACAGTATCCGATCTCACCTGATGTGCGGTCTACCATACATTCCCTTGGGCATAAGCGGCAGGGAGAACCAAGCTCCATTAATTTCCCGGCTGCTTCCAATATTTTCTTCAAGTCCAGAAAACTCATCGATCATTCCCGTTGATTGTAACTCGTCATGTTAACTGCATATTATGACCAATCGAGAGTATCACACAAATCTGTCCAATCAAATGCTGTTTGAGCATTTTGCGCTATGGCGGAAATAGTTGAGACAGGCAGTGAATCTGCTCATAGTGGATTCAGCATCTATTAGAAGCGTTTTTC
>CAZIVV010000054.1:0-1636 GCA_964542775.1 uncultured Desulfomonile sp. | reverse complement strand
ACATGTTGTGGCCGAGATGCAACAGCACCGCCTTGATGGCCACGGGGCCCCTGGCGGACACAAAAGCGGGGGCGGCTCCCCGCGCAACGCCACCCAAACCGAACGTTGCGGCTGACAACGCCGCCGATTTAACGAATTCGCGTCTGTTCATCGGGACAACTCCTTCCCTGGACTCTTGTTAGACCGTACACAAACGATCTTCCGATGTTTCAATTGCCACGCGTGGTTTTGCACATTCAGATGTGCCCCATTTAGTCTGCCAAAATGGCCGTCGTCGCACTGTCCAGAAGAAGGGCCTTGGGGTTCAAGTCGAGCGGGAGCTCGATGACCCCGTCCTTAATCGTGACAGCCGAACGGTTGCCCATATGGTCCGAGATGGAGGCGCGTGCCGCATCCGTCCTGACGCGTACGCCATGCGGCGTCTCGGCCCCCCAATCCCAGCCCGCGAGGACGATCCCGCGGAAACCGTCTTTCCCGCCCTTGAACCGGTAGAGGTGAAGCGGATGGCGCGCGATAAGACGGCCGTCGGCGTCAAGGCCCTGGAAAATCGCGGTCAGGGCCGCGTAGGCCGCATAGCCGGCCCGCGGACGGAATCCGGCCGTGATGAGACCGTAACCGGGCTCGCCTCCCTCCAGCCAGCCCGTCGCGCGCAAGTTGTACCAAATGTAATCGCGCGAACCCCATGACCATGCGTAAAGCGTCTTCGCCCACACCGTGCGCGCTACATCCAGCTCGGCGTCGCCGAAACTGGTCATCGCCGTTTCGTGCGACGTCCACGGCTTGTTCTTCATGCCGGTGCGTTCGCGGAGCGGGAAGAACTTTTCCTGCAGGCTTTTGACATACGAATCGAACGAGCCGTGGCAGTGGAGCGCCCACACGTCATACAGGTCGGGTTCCTCCGCGAAGCGCTCGATCAGTCCGGGATTCGTCCGGGACCCGTCCACCGTACCCGAAGTGGTGGAGGAGGCCCAGCCGTTGGGCGTCACGCACGCTGCGGGGCACCCCGCGTGAACGCCCTCCATGGCTTCGCGCTGCATGCGCACCGCCTCGGCGTGCGTGAGCGTGTTCGTCGTCACGAGGTCCCATTCGTTTCCAATCTCATAGTAATCGATTTGCGTCCCGTAGCGGGCCGCGATCGCGTGGCAAAAATCACGCAGAAGGCCCGGCCGGCTGGGAAGGCATCCCGTGCGGCGGACACTCTGGCGCGCCTTCAGAATCTCCGGATCCACCGCCCATCCGGGCGTGGACTGGACGATGATGTCGAGCGACAGGCCCGCGTCGCGCAGGCGGCGCAGGAGGTCGTCGGCCTTGGACCAATCAGTGACGTCCGGATGGGGCATCACGTCGCCGAACATGAACCCGTAGTCCGTGCGCGTGAACTTCGCGCCGGCGGCCACGAGCGCGTCGATGGTTGGGCCCACGAGATCCGGGAGATAACGGATGCCATGGTAGTGGATGCCGAAGCGGAATTTCGGCCCGTCGACGATCGGCGTCCGCTCGTGCAGGTCGATGAACGCGAAACGCGACTCGTGCGCCATCGTCGAGCCGTCCGCGCCGCGCACGTCCGCCGTCAGGTACCACATGCCCTTCGCGGGCAACGGCCACGGCACGGGGATCCGCACCGTCTCCCCGGGCG
>CAZIVV010000053.1:0-20828 GCA_964542775.1 uncultured Desulfomonile sp. | reverse complement strand
AGATAGACATTCGGACCTGCAATTCCGATATAGCGTGACGCGGTATTGCCGGCGCACCATGTCATGACTGCGCCAGCGTCTGTCGGCGGCACGATACCGGTAAGATAGCCCGAGTATGATACGACTCCGCCCTCAGCTCCCACTGGCAGGATTTCCTGCACACCGGCGTTACCGAAGAGGTCCTGACTACCGGTTCGGCTGAAGTATCGGAGGCGATACTCGTACTCGCCTGTCATGGAGAATTCCCATGCAAAGGCGGGGGCCGTGAATGCTGTCACCAGCATAATGGCCAGGAGAGACAACCAAAATCTTTTCATAATCTTCCTCCCAATCCAAAAATGAAATGAAAGTGGCCCAAAGGGCCGTTAAAAGCCTAATAGCCGCATATTTTCTATGGGGAGTACGCGCTGCGACGCGGTGTGAAGCGGCCAACCTCACGGGCGCCTATGAGCGGTAACCCTGTATACGACTAAACCAGTGCTTTAAAAGGGTCTATTAATGTTACAGATTTGTATCACAACAATGTACTGGGTGTCAAATATTTTTTTTCAGTTAGGGAGCGTAAGTGGCTGAAAGTAAGTAGAAATGGGATTTAGAGCAGGATTCATGCAAACGTTTAAGGATGTCGGGGGAGTTGTTAATGTTGAATTATGAATGTTGAATGTTGAATGGAAGAGGGAACCGGAGAGGAAGGAAGATGTTGAATTATGAATGTTGAATGTTGAATGGAGAAGAAAATGCGAAATGAAGAAAGATGTTGAATGGGGAATGTTCAATGGAAGATGAATCGGGAGAGATTTTTAATGTTGAACGGAGAATGTTCAATGTTCAATGGAAGAGGGAATTTTTTAGCGCTACCGGAGGAAACGCATTGACCATCCGACATTAAACATTAAACATTTAAAATTCAACATTCCTCCTCGAATCTTCCTGGTTCCCTGTATCCCGTTTAGCGCCATCCACCATCGGGCCTTCATCATCCACCATTCAACATTCATCATTCAAAATTAATCATTCCCCCCACATTCTTCCTGTTTCCATCTAAAGGATTCAGCGCCATGGGGTTTTCACGGTCCGACATTCAACATTCAAAATTCATCATTCAAAATTAAACATTCCCCTCCCTAGTCCGTATGTATGGCCCTGATTTTTGCTTCAAAGGGTGGGATTTTGCTTTTCAGGACATCCCAGACGATTTCGAGATCGACCATGAGGTAGTCGTGATCGAGGATATTACGCAGACCGCAGACCTTTCCCCAGTCTATTTCGGGGTGTTCGTTGATAAAGGCTGCGGGGAGTCGACTGACCGAGATCGCTATGACATCGAGGTTCCTGAGTATAGCTTCCTGCCTTGTAAGGTCCGCGCACAGTTCATGGTAATCGAGGCCGTGGCATAGGGATGCCAGCCTGTCGAGGCAGTAAACTATGTCGTCGAGGCGAACCCTATAGTCCTTTGGCATAAATCACGCCTTCGAATATTGTCTTTCGGAGCCTGGGCTTGATGGATTCAGCGATTGCAATATCCACCTCAAGTCCGAACAGCTCCTCAAGAAAGTGTTTGAGGTCCATGTAATTGTCGTAGGTCTTGGTGTCGAATTCTACTATTAAATCGACATCACTGAGCAATTTCTGTTTACCACGCGCGTACGAGCCGAACACTCCAATCCTGCGCACTCCAAAATCCTTTATTTTGGCGCTGTTCTCGTCAATCAGCCTCAGGATGTCATCCAGCGTCATGTTACGGCCCCGATGACTATATTATACCTTCTATACCTGATTATAGCGGAAGGAGCCATAGGTGGCAACGGGAGGGGAGGAATATAGTGGAATGACTGCCCTGGTTGATTTCCATGCTTGTGGTTACAGTCGTGGCGCCGGGTGTTAATCTGTTGGGTGGTAGTTACATCGGCGGCGGCCACAGACCGGTGTGCAGGATCATTCCGACAGATGCGGGGAAGAACCGAATTCTGCTGCAGCGACGCCGGAGCTACCGGCGCCGGTCTCTGGCCCTGTTCTTCTAGAAATCCTCATCGTCCTCTTCGAGGTCTATATCCTCATCATCGTCCCAGTAATCATCCTCATCGTCTTCTTCTTCATATTCGAATTCATCGGGGTCATCGAATTCGTCCTCGTCCGAATAATCTTCCTCATCCCAATCCTCGTCTTCCTCTTCTGCCTCCTCCTCATTCCACTCATCTGATTTCCGGGCGCACACAGATGGCACTAGCTCACCATCGCTTCCATCGTGGTTGCGACCTGCGCAGGAAAGCGGAGCAGACAGGCTCATGGAAGAATCGTGCAGCATGTCAAAAAGGTATTCGGGAACGGGATTGGGGGACATTATGGAACTTGAATTCATGATTTATGGTTCTCCACGCGTACAGGAATTTATCTGGAAAGAGATTGTTTACAATACCATTTACAGGGCAGACAACTCAAAAAGCATTTTGTCCTTGCCCGGCGCAAAAAAAATCCGTGACAGATGAGAAAACAGGGGCCCCGGACACCGCAACCGCTGGTCAGGCAGTTCATGCGGTGACCTCCTGAAACATTACGGTCACGTCAAGGGCCTGTTTTTTAAAAGTCGCGGGTTGTTCATGTCCGCGGCCTGTTTGCGTACCACCGCGTTGAGACGAGATCGACCAGGGATGGGGGCGCCGGGTCGTCAGGCACGCAGCCGGACGCCAGGACGAGCGCCTTGACCGCCGTTGAGTTCATCACATAGCTGATTGGTTGAGTGAGTTCATGCGCCAGGGTCGGGCAGCCGGTTTCATCTATGGCTATCCTGCGGCTCATGACCAGCACGCGCGTCCTTTCGAGGGCGCCCCGATAATTGCTAATGAGACGGGCGGGCGCGGGACTTACCGTAAGGCTGGCGCCAAACGCTTGCAACCTTGAGGCTTTCGACGGACGGCCAATCCGGGATTTGCCGGATCCCTGGCTTTTTACTACGGCGGTGGAGCACAGGCCGTCGAGGTTCCTCAAGCCCATGGCTGATACTTTATCGCGCGCGTCTATTATTATGGAATCGATCAGATAATCGGCCACGGCCTGTCTGGCGAGCGTCCCGAGTTCAAACAGGCCACCGCTGCCTTCACTGAACACACTCATCTGGCCATCCGCTTTCAATCCCATAACGAGCAAGTGCCCACCGGAATCCTCGGGCCACGCCAGCGACGCGAATGCACGTTCAAATACGAGCGCGCCGGAAGAGGTCCGGACCTCGATGCGCCCATCGGTTAACTGTCTTGCAGGCATTCCACACTCCACGGGAAAATGACTGACTGTCGACAAGGAAACATTTGGATACTGATGGCGGCTGGGCCACCGCGTCAGCGGTAGCCCAGCGTGGAGCGGCTTTCACGGAGAGAGTTTGAAGCTGCGTGGGATGAAACGGTTCTCGAAACGCCTTGACCTCATTTCATTCGCTATTGCAAGCGCCATTATGATGTCATCGTGCTCCAGGCTTGAATCCGGGGAACGGTAACTCTGACGGAAGTTCCTCCTCTCAGGGTCCCACATGAAGCCCTGCATCTCGTGTAGAACCGTGGAATTCCGGATCATAATGGAGCGCTTCTCAAATGCCTCTGCAAGCCTTGAGAGTATTTCTATCTTGGATTCACGTGTAGTGATGAAGCCGAGACGTTCGGTTTCGGAGGGGAACCTCTGGTCGGTTCTTGAGTGGTAGTAGAGGTTCGGATACGGTTTCATCCAGGCCTGATCAGCGGTCCCGCGTTCACATATTGCGAGTGTCGCCAATCCGGGGCCATTGCGCTCAATACCAAGGTAACCGTTATTGTAAAAGGTCCCGAGCAGCCATGCCTGTATAGCGGCGTCCTCGGGCCTTACAGTGTTCGATCTCATCATAGCGGCCATTTCTCCGGTCTGATCATTCAAGACCACCAGCGCGGTATAATCCGCGCCTACCCCTTCGGCCACGTCCATACCAAGACTGTAGGTCTGGTTCGGTTTGGACGTTTCGTAGATCACGGTGTTCCCACCCTGGTCGGTGATCAGGCAGCACGGGTTGGAAGGGAATCCCGAATAAATGAAGTGCCCGCTCATAAGAGGCCTGACACAACGTTCGAGAGATTCGGCTATCACACGCTGGTTAAACCACGGAGAGCCGGTAGAGCTGAAGGCCAGCCTCGCTATGGCGGGGTATTCCTGATGGAACTTCTCCCAGGAATCCTGGCAGAGATTACGCCTTGTCGATATGGCCCATTTCATCTGACCAGGCGATAAACCGGCCTCAGCGGAGTAATCAAACTCCTCCGGGGTAAGATCAATCTTCTCGTCTTTGGCCAGGGGAAGGAAATACTCAGGAAATTCCTTCCACGGCAAAAAGACCGGCGTAAGGTCGGTCTCATTACGCTCAGCCGCCATCCAGGTATTGTGGAACAGGTTGTTCATGCCGTTGGCGGTCGATTCCCATACTACAAGGCTGTCCCATACGGAAGGCACAGCCTGGTTGATAGCCAGCGCCGGAATCTCAGGCTTCTCCCAGAACGCCACCTCACTGGCATGAACATAATGAAATGTTGACCCGCGTCCGAGCGATTCATTGCCGGCCGTGTCTACACGCATTGTTGAATAATGAGGAGCCGCGAATTCAAGACGACGCGCGTTCATGCGCGCCGGAGCATAGCTGTGGCCCTTGGGAAGATTGCGGTAAAATCGCTGTGTCATCCCGAATATGCCCTCCGCCGCCTCCAGCGACTGCGCCACCACCAGTCCGAAACGGTTGGCGTTCATACACGTCAATGAAAAGATTATTGCCTCGATCAAGGTCGATATACCCATCTGCCGCGCCTTCAGAATGATGAACCGCGCAGGAACACCCCGCGATCTGCAATCCAGGATCTTATCCAGTATCATTTCCTGGGACAGGTTCATCATCAACGGCACAAGCTCACCGGCCTTGTTGATTATTTTCAGATTCGTGATGAAAGAATGAAGGTCCGCAAGCTCAAGTTCACTCATAGCCTCATAACGGTCTATGGCCGTTGAAATCCTGTCCAGCCTGCCGGACATCGACGTAATTGTTTTTTGTTTTTTGTCCATGACTCCCTTTTCTCTTGTTTAATTAAATAACCTTCCAAATTGAACCAGGACTAAACCATGGTTACGCGCAATACCCACTTCACGCGGGCTATTCGTCCACTAGATCAATTGTCACTTCAAACCGTAGATAAAACATGTTGAAGCGCTGCATGAACGCGCCATCAAAAGTTGCAAGCTGTGGGCCGGATATCAGCGCACACCCTGAGGGTATCCGGCCCCCGGTTCAGCGTATCCGTCAATACAGCGGTCCAACATCTAACAGCATGTCCCGAACAAATACCCGGAACATCTCAGTTGTTGCCGGGACCTGATGTGGGCTTTGTCCCGGAAGCCGGACGACGCAGCCTGTCCACACGAAGCTCGAGCATTTCTATGCGCTCCAGGATTCTTGCGGCTTCATCATGCCTGGCGCTTGTTTCCATTACGGCCCTCGCAGTGTTCAACAGCTTGTCCATCATCTTGAGTTTCTCGATCTTGGATTTGTCCGCCTCCGCCGACTCTATGATGAGACTGTTCAACAACCTCAACGCAGCGCTCGGACAAAGACCCGAAACGGCCAGATGGTCAAGTTCCTGTTGCATGCGGTCCGAAAGACAAACCTCGTCAGTCACGATCGCGTCCGCTTTTTCCTGAAGCTTCACCGTCGCCTGGGTTCGGCCAGCCATCGGCCTAGTTCAGGTTCAGCATCAGCTGATAAGGTGTTTTCTCCCACTCACCCCAGTAATGAGGCTCGTATGCGCCGAATCGCTCCGACCACTCGGGCCATACCCCTCGAGAACACCAGTGACCCTCAGGAGCAAGTATCCGAATCGAAACAGGTTCAAGGTGGCAATCACCGGAATCAAAATTCTGGCATTTCAAACACGTCATTTCAGACTGTCTCATTTGTCCAACCCTCCTTCTTGAAGATTTGTCTGTCCCCGATAACCCCTGCGCTCATGCCAGTCATACGGAATCTTTAACCGCCGGCGCAGACGCAATAACCGGATGAGCACAGCCTGCTCCAACTCAAAGGCCATAGCCTGAGATTCGGGATCATCCATCCTGCAAACCCCCAGCCGCAAATTGGAAATAACCATGTGCATCCGGTCAAACCAGTTAGAAAGAAGCCTCAAATCACTGTTTTCGCTCTTCATGACAAATCCCTCCCCTGCAATTCTTTGCTGACAAAAATAATGCTCTTAATACTAATTGTTAATAATCACTATAATATGTAAGAATGCTACAAAGCATACTTGTCCATATAAGACATAAATGATTATTGATGGGATTTTTACAGACTTTTTTATCATGTTAACTATATCTGTCAAGCTCTAAACTGAAAAAGATTACACATATAATCTGAGGTCTCTTTCGTGCGTATCCGCTATGCGGACCCTTTTTTTGTTCTCGTTCAGCTAGATGAACAGCCTTTAGCGCAACCATGACAGGCTCACGTCAATTATTTGAGGTCGCCGGAGCTGTTGTGATTAGCCTGATTTTTTGAGTAGATAGTCGTCAGCGGTGGTCCATCCGGCGCCGAACGGGCCGACGGAATTGAGTAGACCGGCCTTTTTCATGAGTCTGTCCCAGGCGGCCTGATCCTGTAGTTTCTGTTTAATTTCCTGCTGTAATTTCTGCAGTTCTGACTGGGCCCGTAACTGTTCGACCGCGTATTTTGCGCGGTTCGTCTCCGCGCTGGATTTGGCGGCCTGATCGTCACGCATCCACTGTATCTGTTTTTCCCAGTCGTCTCGTATTGCCGTGGCGAGTTTCTGCTTCCAGTCGGCTTCCTCGCTCAAATATCCCTTCTGGACACCGAGCAGTTTCTGGAGATTGAGCATATCGTCCTGATACTGCTGCCTGTTTGAGTCGGCGATGTCCCCGGCGTAACCGAGCGCCTGTTTCAGACGGGTGGAATAATCCTTTGCGAGGTTCTGGATTGCCGAATATGTGAGAGAGGAATCCAGTCGCGGCGCACCCATGATTCCGAAACCGCCGCGCTTGACGGCTGCGCCCGCTGCGGCCTTAACGTAATCGTTGAGGAGTTTCCTCTGGGAAGTAACCGAAGATTCCATGTACTTTGTCACTTCCGGGTCGTCAATCCCGACTGGATTACTGGAAGGTCGGGTGGCCAGTTTTTCACGTAGCTGAACGATGAGGTTTTCTATTTCGTTTTTCTTTTCGGTAAACGGATTCGATCCGAAAAGTCGGTCGTAGTCTATGCTCTGATAGTTCGTCGCGGACATCGGGACCCCCTCCATGTAGTTTTATCTGAGTTCGATTTCCCCGCAGTCGGGGTTTTCACATTTCCAGATAGTCCTGTAACCGCATTCGTAATCCTGAGACGCCGGGCACAGTTTTTTCCAGACCGCCCAGGTAGAGCCGCATTCGGGACACCTTGCGCTGGTGACCGGCGCTCCTCCGGTGGTTTCAATGTAGTTTCCAAGGTAATGCAGGAATCCGATATAGTTGCCCAGTGTTGTTCCCTCATTCGACATTCGTTATCACCTCATGCTGGACAGCACAGCGATGAATCGCTGCGCCTGATCCAGGTAATGTTGTCCCACGACTTCTGGCAGCATCTGTCCCGCATGCTGAAGAGCCCTGAGACGAGATTGAGTCCGGTAAGACCGTTATCGGTGTAGAACAGGCACGTGTCGGCGTCCGCGAGGCCGTGGACAGCGGATTGAGAACTCGTGTAGTTTGCCAGCGGGCCGTTTATTTCGGCCTCACATTGTGAAACGGTGGAATACGCTCCCCAGTAGGCCCTTGAAAAAGCGCTTCTTTTTCCGTCGCAATAGACGCTGGCGACCTGTACGTCATAAATGTATTGCGCAAAGGGCTCGACCAGATAATAGCGTCCGACCCGGAACTGCCTGCCGATGACAAGCCATGAAGCCCCATAGCTCAGGCCCTTGCGAACACTGTATGAGGCCTGCGCTGTCAGGCCGCATCCGTTTGCAAAGTTCAGTCTGACTGACCCTGCGCCACAGCAGGCGGAACATTCATCGCCGGGGCCCAGTTTGAGCGGCCGCGTGAAACCCGTTTTCATGAGGCCATCGCTGCGGATTACATTCCCCTGAGTATTATCGAGGCATACCGCAGACAGATTCAGGCCGGCGGTATCCGAATAACTGCAGGCGCCATCGGCCCGAAATTCGTATATCAGGCCGTCCATGAGCGTCGAATCCGGCTCGGGAGAAAATGAATAACCGGAGACCCTGGGGCTCACGATGGTGGTTTTTGTTTTTGTGGCCCCACATCCGTCAGAGGCCGTCCATTCCATGAAGCCGCCACAGCAGGTGGGATTAGCGGATGATCCGGCGCCTGACGGTTTTCTGGTTATGTATCTTGTGACGCCGTCTGACACGTATTGTGCGCCCGATTCCCAAATTACGGGAGATGAACCGTAAACACCGTTGAATGTGGCCGTTATGTCGGCGCCCTTACAGGCGGGATCTGCGTTCACCGGTTCGGCGAACCCTATTGAATTGGCCCAGCCGGCCGATATGATGTCAGGCGCCAGAATGGACATATCCGGAGCCGGGAAAATGCCCCTGACGCCGCAGCAGTCGCAACCACATCCCGATGGGTAATCCAGTCCCGCGCTCACGCTGAATTCCAGTGTGTAACCGTCACAGAAGGTTTCAACCATACCGGTGGGGCCTGCGCATGAGGCATAGATCCGGTCGAGCATGTCCCGGTCAGGTTCATAATCGAGGATCATCACGTCTCCGGCCTCCATCCCGACACAACGGAATTTACCGAACCGTCCCGAAAAGCTTTCACCGGCAGCCAGGCCCGCAAGATCCACGCATAACTTCGGACATCTTATCTTCACCCGGGTTGGCGCCGCCTGGTCCGAAGCGCATATAGCGGACATTTCCGGAATACTTGCCTCCAGGATTTCGCAGCCCTGAACCTTCACGGTCCGGCGGCAGTCCCTCGACTTCATGGGTTTGGCGGCCGATGCGTACTGCGGCTTGTTGGCGAAGTTCAGGACCGGTTCATCACAGCAGGATGTATTGGCGGCGTCGAAGTGATTACGTTCGGGCATGGAATCGAACTGGAACAGGTAGCCACGCTGGGAGTGAGCGCACTTCATGCCCGATGACCTGTAGGGGACGGTCGAGGCGCGATTTGCCTCAGTGAAGCTCAAACCCTGATAAACATGATACGCCGTATAACGGCCGTCGTTTTTCAATTGAGACTCCATTCGCGCACAGCCGAGAAACCGGCCTGGATACCGTGAACGAGGCATTTGGCGCCAAGAGTAAAACCGAAGGAGAAAAAACGCCCCATCACATCGCATGAACGCCTTTCGGTCATAAAATGCCTGTCACCAGATGAGACCAGCCTGTCGAAACTCATGGACGACGAAGGAACGCTTGCCCCGTCGGCGAACACGTCAACCCTGATCGGGCTCGAGAGACACCTGCCGTGCAATGTGAGGCTCCTGAGCCGTTTGACTACATGGGGCGACCCGAAGTTCAGCCATTGGGTGCGAGCGCTTGCGGTCAAGGATTCGCCGGCGTCGTCCCCACTTTCGGGATCAAGGATGTTGAGTATCCGGCCGTGGTAATCGGCTCCCAGCAGTAAAGATAGGCCGGAATGACCCGAGAGCGGCGTCATTGCCGAGACGGATATCCTGTAAGGGCCGTTCCATGATTTTGTGTTCAGGTCATATACGATGAGCCTGTTGTTACGGTTACATTCAACAGCGCCATCGCCGGACATCGGGACAGACCATATAACCTGGCTTTTGTCGGGAAGGTATACCCCGCAAGCCTGATCCAGGTAACGCAGGCATATTCTTTCGTGATCGGGACCGGCCGAACCATCCCACCAGTTGACATTGTCGCTGATGCGGTAGACCTTGAGTCCCGCGAAATACCATGCCCCCGAGTGGTTTATGTAATACAGTCCCATGAGATTTTTCCGGTCCGATTCCGCGTGCGGCGCCCTCACAATGACCCTGCTGTTTATCGGGGTCTGGCCCGCCGCTTCGGCCCGCTCCACGGAAAAAGTCGCCGGGCTGTAACCGTTGAGCAGATACCAGTCGTCGGACTTGGCTATGAAACCCTGGTTGAACGCCTCGATAGCGGCCGTAATCGCGCCCTGACCGCCAATCCTGAACGAGGCTGATTCCTCCCCGAAGAAACCGTATTCCTCCAGAGGCCGCGATATGTCCATCTGATCGGGGGCATCCGAGCGGCCAAGCAATATGACACGATCACGGACAGTTATGGCCAGTCGGCTCTTTTTCAGCCTGTCCATTACCGGCGTCACTGCGGCTTCGGTAATGTATGTTTTGGCCGTCAGATCAGCCAGAACGTTCAGCCTGACCCAGAAACCGTGGGCCTGTTGCTGGTTTACCGGCCTGTTGTGCTTCCAGTCGTCAGGGACTCTCCACGAAGCAGAGCCTGACGCCGACAGTGTGGTTCCGGCCGCCAGGGCGGTCGTATCCCTGAAATTTGACAATTCAGCCCAAGACGTCCCATTCCAGTAATAGCCCTTCATCACACTCGGGTTCTTGTTCCTGAAGTCGTTGTGAAGTGTCAGTTCAACCGAACTGAAGCGTTTCAGGTAACCGATGAAGATGGAGTCGCCGGGCTGCATTCCAGTTGGATTATCCATGAGTCCGTCATTCAGGCGCGCGAAAGTCGGGTAGGCGTAATCAGAGGCTTCGACAGTAAAATCCTTGAGGCTGTTTTCAGAGGCGTCATGATAGAGAAATCCCAGCGGTGTCTGCGAAAGGCCGTCCCCAATTACTGAGAGTTCCTGACACGGACATCTGAACAGGATGCGTTTTATGGACGCCCCCGGGAACCATGCCCCAAAACGCAGACGGAACCAGAATCCGGGCACGTTGTTCAGACTGTAATACGATGCTGTGAACGGACCATTTGAGTGAGTAACAATGCCGCTTTTCGTCAGACCGGAGGTTGAGTCCGACCAGCGTCCGTCATTCTCCCATCTGTCGGTAAATGCTTCCACCGTGAAACCGGGCGATGTTCCGGCGCCCGGTGAAATATCGAACATGAAAGCCTGAGCCCCCGGAGTGTCACAGCATATCGCCAGCCAGCCCTCCGAGCTTAACGGCTCAATGTCACCGGCCGTGTCAGGATCGGCGTCACACACGGCGTCGGTAATGTCATTCCAGTCCTGACCATTGTTGTAAGTTACCATTGCAGCCTTCGGCACAGCCCAATCCGACCCTGAATCGTCAAGGCATCCGGCAAAAACCAGTGGCTGATGGTTGATACCTTCAGTTATCACCACACGGTCGTTCAGGCAGGCCACCGATATTACACCGGCGCCCAGCCCGAGATCATGTATGCCTTGCCAACTGAGCGACTCCCCGTCAGTCAGGCTTTCGGACCTGGTAGCGAATAGCCTTGAGTAGCCCATCATGTCATCTACCTGCGCCAGGAGGTACGTGGCCCCGGATGTAGGCAGATGAACGGACGTAATGAAGCGGACCGTTGACCCGGGATCAAACTCCGAGACAATCGACGAACCGTCACGGGACCGCAGCCCAAAGCCTGAAGAGTCAACGTCGTGCGAAGATCTGAGTGAATTTTCAGTTACGGCCAGAGGATGGTCACTTTTGTCGACGATTCCTCCGGTCCAGTCGAACATGTTGATTACATGGTATGTCTGGGCCGTGTCAGCCATTGGGGTTGTTCCTGTAAGAGCCCCCGGGTTTTTCCAGGGGCTCGGGATTAGTGTTTGATTAACGGGAATGTAATGTGTCGGGACTCTCGCGGGCTTTGTCAGTCCCCGCCCGCAGCGGTTCAGTGATACCGGGGCGCCGGCTGCACAGAGGCGTTCACCGGATCTCCGGCGGAAAGCAGCCTGCCCTTGAGGTTTTGATACAGGGTTGTATATTCATGAAACTTCACATCAGCTCCGGGGGCTGACCTGTCCTTGAGAAACGCCTGCGTCAAAGTGAAATACACGAATAACTGGTCGAAAGATCTTGGGATATCGGGGTTCGGATTGCTATCCTGGCAAGACAGATCTCCCGGACACCAGGAATGATAGACGAGGAAACCCTGGCTGAGGTCGAGTGAAGGGGTGGGCGCGACCATCATTTCAGTGTTCTGAATGAGGTAATAGTCGGGCGCTCCCGGGATATCGAGCAGTCTGTTCAGACGCATCAACTGCCTGAATGAGGAAACCCGGGTCATTGGTGAACGGTTCGGCCCGTAATCAACCCGGTAAACATCCACCACATCGGGTATGGCGTCCAGCAGATCAATCACCCCACGGCCCGAAACAGCCGGTACCCACCTGTCCCGGCGCCAGTAGCCATCCATCGCCAAATCCTGCTGGCAACGGTTTATCGACCTGATAATGAAATCATCACTCAGGAAACCGTCTTCAGCCTCATTGAAAAGATCACGGACCGTCTGCATGATCATGCCGATGCGACCCGCGCAAACTGCGGTACCGGCCTGAGTAGCCCCGAATTCAACTGATATGGTGAACACCCGTATTTCGAGCGGGTCTTCATTCTGAAGGGCTGTCGATCGCCGTAAGATGAAGTTCAGATAGTCGCCGGGCTGTATGGAATGGTTTTCGATCGTTCCATCGGACATGGCCCCTGTGACTGCAAGCGTTCGCCTTACCAGAGAGCCCGCTTGCTCCGCACAAGTGTAGTGATGGATGCTGCTTTCAGTGTAAGTGACAGTCTCACCATCAATCTGTTTTCTCAGAACGGATGTTACGCTCCAGCTGTGATCCATGCTGACAGAGGGGCTGGATTCATCAATAAGGATGTGAAAATCCGAGCCCGGAGCGTAATCACGTGGAACCGGCATTGCAAAACCCGCCTCATCGCCGGATTGCCACGATGTGTATACGGCCTGCGTGATCCGGTCACGCGCATTTGACGGGCTCGGCGCCGATGTTGTGAACAGGCTTTCAATCAGTATTGACCGCATGAGATTCTGCGCCTCAGTTTGACGCTAACGAAGAGTTGGTGAAAAGCCGCAGCCCGAGGTTTACGACGGCGAGCGCAGTGGTGGTGACCTCGGCCCAACCGGCCTCATCCATTCCATAAGCTACCGCTACCGACCCGCAGATCGCCAGTAGGTTTACCCATACCGTTTTTGACATCCACCATGCTTTTGTCTGGTCCATTAGTTCTTCCTCCTCTATTTTTTCGTGGGATCATGCGCTCCATCCGGAACGCATGAGTGTTTCAGGTAGTGAGAGTTGTCTTTTTGTGGGGGCGACACCTGCGCTTTCATGGCATGCGCCGCCCTGTAAGGCTGCGGACGCAACCGGGCCACTGCACGGTCCAAAAGACCGGATATACCCCGTAAGCCAATACAGAAAAGGATTTGACGATCAGTCTATCTGGCTATGGAAAGCTTGCGCACAGCCGTGGTTTTCCGTATGAGGTAACTGTTCATCGGCTCTGCCACGACTCCCCTGCCCTGAGAAGCGTGAGTGACCCTAACGGTCTGTGAGTCATGGCTGATAATGGCCCCGACATGACCATTCGGCAGGCCGGGACTGAATGTCCAGAATATGAGATTGCAGACGGATACTTTTGAGAGGTCCGAAACTTCGCCGGTCCACCCCCCAAGCCCCAGCGACATTCGATACGATGTGGTGCGCTGGATGCCCGGAAGACCCGCCCACTTGCCGGCGAGGAATATGTAACCCGAACAGTCCAGGCCCTTTGAAAGATCCGAGGAACCACCCCACGCATAGCGGGGATTTTTGGCGACGATGAACTTCAGTTGGCGCTCAAACGATCTTGCGAGCGCCGGGTCCATCGCCACGGCCTCATGCCCAGCAAAGCACGGCGCCAATAACGATAACAACAGCAGACATGATGTAAGAACAGGCCTTGGGGTCATCCTTTATAGTCTCCATCCATTCACCGGGTGTGATGAAATCTGTCAGCAGCATGAGCCCGCCAAGAAACGGGGCGGCTATCATGGCTGCGCTCAGGCGTATCACGACATACCTCAGCAATGAGTATGGATCGTCACCCATTATAAGTGGCGAATAAAGGCTTACAGCGACCATCAGGGCGACGGTCAGCCAGAAAGGAATGGCAACCAGCCAGAATCGCTTCATAATTTGATTCATCAGGCCTTCCCCATGAAGTAGCCGGCAATCGCCGCCAGCGCAGAAAATAAGCCGCCAAGGGCTATCAGCATCTGCCAGGTCAGGTTCTGTCGGGTTTGCAGTTCGTTGCGGTTCTTGTCACCACCCTTCATCTCGTCATGACGCCTTTCAATTTCACGCAGGCGCATCCCCATTTGAGTCATTTCGGAGTCACACCGGCAGATAAAGGCGGACTGGTCGTCCCTGAGCTTGTCAATCGAGTCCTTTACATGGTTCAGGATGGTATTGATGTGTTCAAATTTTTCGGCTAGCCATTTGTTCTGAATATCCAGTGCGTCAGTCATGATTGAACTCCATTTGGCTTTATTTGTGGAGTTTAAGGGCTCGCAGGCGCCTGTGGGCCGTTGAGCCCGGATGATTATCAGGCGGGCAGTCCGTAGATCATGCCAATGTTGGCCCGAGGATTTCTGGCTACGACGCCGTAGGTCTGAAACGATATCAGCCACCTCTGGTAGCGCCCCTGAGTGGGTAATTCCTTCCGGTCCATACGGTCATTCGCGAAATAGCCGTACTGGGTGGAAGCAAAGTTCAACACCAACAGGGTATCCGGTCTCATGTAACGATCCGACATGATAGGGAAACTCTTGCCAATCTTGGAATCGAAACGGTCCACGTGGAAACCGACTTCACGGTCGGATTTCTCAATGATCCTGTATGCTATGTCAAAATCGTGGATATACTGGTGAGTTAGCGGGTGGCAGACTATCCACCAGTCACCCTTGCCATAGTCGGCGTGCTCGGTCAGCCACAAATTCCTGATGAGGCTATCGAGGTCTTCCTTTGTAATCCGGGAGCCGTTCATGTTGACATAAACGAGGGGGTTGGCCATCTCCGCCTGCGTGATGACCGGCCATGAACAGATCCCGCACATGGTAGGCTCAGGTGTTTTGTTCCCGTAAACAAAACCTGTTCCGTCGTGGTAAGGTCGTGAACGGAGGGCCGCATACGCCAGTTGACGACGAAGCTTGTCCAGCAGGGCGGAAATCTGATGCTCGGTCTCGTTCGATACTATCTCGTAGGCCGTGTTTTTACGGGTCTTGGGTATTTCAAATGTTTCAGCGTGGATCTGTGAGCCGACCTCCCTGAAGATCCTGTCGAGCGCCCGAGGCTCATCCGCGTCACGGTAATCAGACCACACTTCAGCTATGATATCCCATTGGACCGGATCGACATCATCGCTGAGCGTTGTGCCGCCATACGCCTCCACCGTCGCTTCCAGATCGTCAAGGCCGGTAATCTTTACCTGTGCGCCACCTTCGGGACGCTCAAGTATGGTCCCTACCCGGACGATCTGTTTGAGCGAATTTTCGGTCATGGTCTGGCCAAAGAGCTTCCCGGAGAAGGTCAGAGTGGAATCAACGAGCTGTGCGACCACCTGGGAAGGATATCCCCACTCCTCCATCCATCGAACAAAGGGGCTGGCTACTGAAGGCCCCACAGGTATCCTGGCCAGGACATCGCTTTGTCCCTGAACCACCTTGTCCAAACCCATCAGAAGAAATTTTTTGAGCTTGCGTTCGGATTCTATGTCGCTCTGAGTCCATAGCTTCATGAAATCGATCACGTTTCCGGCCATTCATTTCTCCTTTTGCAGAGGCTAATGGTTAAGTTTCCTGAGGTTTGCGAACATCTCGTCGAGGTTTGCGGCCTGAGACATCAGCCTGGTGAATTCCAGGTCCGGTTCATCCCGGGAATCCGGCCGACCTGAAGACTCAAACTGGGATTCGGAACGCATTTTCTTAATCGCCGCCTGCTTGCGGTCATTGATCCGGTTGAATTTTCCGGCAATCTTTTCGATTAACCCTATGGATTCTCCCGGCTCTATGCCTTTGTTGCGGACAAGAAACTCAATCTCGTCCCGAAATTTGCCCATCGAAGCTTTCTCCGGATTCGAGACCAGCTTCTCCATAAACTGATCGAAAGCCGCCTTCTGACCGGCCTCCTGGTTGAGACGGTTCTCAAAGGCCTGCCACATCTGCTCCTGGGCCTTTTTGATCATGTTTGAGGTAGCCTGAGCCGGATCTTTCTCAAATGTCTCCCGGATCTCCCTCATGAAAGCGCTCTCATCGGCCTGACGCTTCCTGCTCCAGGTGTCGGCCCCCAGCAGCTCCAGCAACTCACGCTGGTTCCCGATTTCCTCGCGGTTCCTCGTAAGCTCTTCCTCAAAGCTCCTGATCGACTTCAGGATTGCGTTGATGTCAGCGACCGGCGCATCATCTGTGGATGGCTCACGGTCGGTTTTAGCGTCCGGGCCCGAATCATCCTGATCGAAAGTCCCGGGCTCCTGAGACCCCAAATCTTGAGCCTGATCGAACAGGGTGTGGGACGACCGAGCGGATTCCGGAGCCATTTCGAGGTTGTCTTCATAGGTAACATTCATTTTATCACCTGCTCCCCCTTGATTTTTAGCCGGTCCATCAGGTTGAGGATCATCTCCAGACCGGTTACGAAACCACGATTGAATTCAATGTCCTTATCACGGTCGAGACATTCGATCGTTTTCAGGAACTGCTCACGCCTGATTAACTCTACGAAGGCCGGCATGAATTCCTTGCGGAAACTGGAATGCCTGGACGCTTCGACAAGCCTGGATTCAACATCCAGTTCGTCACGCTCATCCCAGCCATCCCTGAACAAAAGGTATTGCCTGAACAACATTGACATGTTCTCCCCCTGTTAATTGTGGATTAAAGCTTTTCCGGTAAATACACCGGGCTACGGGATGTAGCCCTGGCCGTTTATGGCAGGCTGTTCGCCTGAACCTGGAGCATCTGCGCCAAGGCGTTTAAATCGTCCGGGAATGACCCCAATGGACCCCCATTTTCAACAAGAGGCTTAGGAGGCCGATCTGACCGTTTATCCTGAAAATCGGCCAGAGAGTCATCGGACCAGGCCCCTGAAGTCATGGATGAATGTTCGTCGGGGTCCGACACAGCCTCGGTCCTGGCGAGTATGCGCTCGGAGCCGTCTATCCCGATGAGGTCCAGGTAACGCTTTATAAGCTCGGAGAATGAAATCCGGACTCCCTCACGCTCGAGATGTCCCTGAAAATTGGCAAGGGTCGGCAGGGCCCGTTCAATGCTTTGGGCCTTGGCAAGCCTCGTGGAATCCTGACGTGTCAAAGTGGCGCAGACCTTGTAGTCACCGGAATGTATTTCCTGAGAAGTCACCACTACCGGCATCTCTCGTCCACTAAAATCCCTGGCCATTATTATCTGGTCGTCAACTGTGAACTGGCGGATCATGCTGAGCGCCAGTCGTCCCATGGGCTCTATGAAACTCCGGGCAAAAAGATCGGCCCTCGTCTCAAATGGCGCCATTGCCGCCTGTTGCAATATATGGGCCTCTGTCGCGGTCTTGCCCCTTCCGCTGATCCCGAGTGAGATGTCCGAAACCGATGTGCGGCGTTCCAGCATTGTGTTAAGGTAATTTATAAGGGTATTTATGTCATTTTGTGGGAAGTTGAGTTTAGGAAATGGTTGTATGTCAGAGGGGTCATCCACGAGCCAAACTTTGCCGGGATAAACCGTGTCGTCATCAAGGCCAATCTGCCGGGCCGCCGATGATCCCCTACGCACGATCAACTGGGCGTTCGCCGTTAGCCTCGCGTTGTCCTGTGACTGACTGAGGAACTGCGAGATGGAGTGAATAAGATCCAGGTTACTCTCAACGGCCCCGACCCCCAGAGGACCTGGCGCGGGCGTGTAGTGGGCGCAAAGGAACGGCCTCAATCCACACCACAGCGCAGTATGCGGCATGAATTTTATCATCAGTCCGCTCTCTGGCGAATCCGTGGGAGTCTCGGTCACTATCGAGCAGACGCACTCATGATACGTGCCACTAAACGGCGCCTGTCCGTGATATTCCCATACAGTCAACCGTTTGATGAACTCATCCTGAACAGCCGACCGGTCTGAATCACCCATTAGCTCACGGCCAGAGGAGACCGGAGAAGACGTATCCCTGAAACGCTCAATGAAGTCCTCACGGTTCAGGTTATACAGACCGCTGTCAAAGCCGTCCATCACACTCTGGAAGGTCTTGTCCACACGATGACCTATGGCGGAACTTCTCTGGACGTCATTGGATAACGCCTTCCAGTCCAGTAACATCCTGTCAAGCGGGATTATCTGGACAACAGGGCAATCGTGAGCGCTGATGTCTTCGGTCACAAGGTCCATGGATTCAAGATCCCACCGCCTTTTGCGGCTCTTGCCCGATTTCCAGTACATCTTCGCGTAAACAGACCCATACAGCACAAGGCTCTGAAGTATCTCGTACAGCCTCGCATGAATCTGCCCCTGACCAAGACGGTTTATCAACAATTCCTGCAGCTTGAATGAAGTCGGGAAAACCTGCCCCGATCCGGCGCCATTCATGTCAGCGGCCTCCGGAACCACCGTCAGCCATTCCGGACCGTTGAACACCGCCTGATAGGCCCTGTCCGCCCAGCTATCAACTATGTATGACGGTGATACGATTATGTCCGACTGCCAATCGGATGTAAGACTGTCGGGCCTGTTATCGGTCTGAGACGGACCTCGCGACTTCTCACTCCAGGAACGTAAATCAAGGCGGTTGTAGTAAAGATCCTCGAGTAGCCTCCAGTTCGACGCCTTACCGGCCACATATTCGCTACTGGCGAGCATCCACGACGCCACGAAACTGAATACCGCTTCCAGTTCACCTGACGTTAACAAGACATCATCACCATCTTCGTGCGAAAGATGATCCATTTCCCCATGTGAATCACCCATGAGGCCATAATCCACCATTTGCCCATGCATTGCGGCTCCATTAACCGGCGTGAAGCTGTCACTGCGAATTCCAGCCGGGTTGGCCAGTAACATTCGCAGTGAAATCACCCGGTGTCCGTTTCGATGTGACCCTTCACAGAAATAATGAACCGGACCCAGCGCCCCTAATCTCAGGCATCAGAAATAATTACTTATTTCCTCAGGATCACACAAACGCTCGATTAGCTGGCTGTGAGCCATCTTCCAGAGATCATCCTCCGAAAGCTCACGGATGCTATGCGGGTAATCAAGATCAAGCGTATCCTTGGAGTAGAACAGGGACTGCAACTCATCCTGGGCCAGGACCTGAAAAATGTCGGTGTAATCCGGCTCAGAACTCTTTCGATCCATTCTGGACGTGGGCATGATCCTCCCCCTTTTCGCTGGAATAACTGTTAGCGTTAATAGAGACTGGTTAATGGCAGACCAGACGTAGACAGACCTACGCCCCCAATGATACCGGGCTATTGAATTGCTTATATTTAACTATAATGGTTATTTTTTGAAAAATGTCAACTATTCGTCAAAAAACAGTACAGGATGCGCTAAAATAGGGCTTTAGACGGATTCAGGAGACCATGCTTTGACTGTTATGCAGATAAAACGGCTGGGCCTGTTTGCCGCGCCTTTCGTCAGGAGGCTGCTCACCGGGCGTGTATCTCCGATGCTGGCCGGCTACAAGATAACGCACCGTTGCAACCTTAAATGCGTGCATTGTCCTTATTGGAAGCGTCAGGGGGATGAACTGGGTTGGAATGGCGTAAAATCGACTATGGAGAGGCTGAGATCGACCGGGGCGGTCATTCTGATCATCGAAGGCGGAGAACCGATGTTGTGGCGGGACGGCGCCCGTGGCATAGCCGATGTTATTGATCACGCTCACAGGCTCTTTCCCTGTGTATGCATGACAACAAACGGCGTGACACCGTTTGACCATCTTGAGCTTAGCCGTGTGTGGGTGAGTCTTGACGGTCCTGAGAGCATACATGACACGGTCCGGGGAGCCGGCGTCTACGCGAAGGTTATCGAAAATCTTGGCAAGGTCAAAGGCTCGAGGGGATTTGTGAGTTTTACCGTAAGCTCGCTCAACTACGAACACGCTCCTCAGCTCATTAGGGACCTCAAGGGTATCGCTGAGGGTGTGACCGTTCAGTTTTACTATCCTTACGGGGGCTTGCCTGATCCGCTATTTGTAAGCGTCGAGGAGCGTGGCGGCCTGTTGGACGAACTTGTCGCTCTAAAGGCGGCGGGCTATCCTGTGGCAAATTCCGTGGCAAGCCTTCAGGAGATGAAGAAGGCTCACTGGACATGTTATGATGAATTGCTGGTAAACGCCAATCCAGACGGGACAGTCGAACTGGGATGCTACCTGAAAAACCGGGGTCCGGCCGAATGCGCAAGATGCGGCTTCACGGCTCATAACGAGATATCACTGGCGTTCAGGGGCAATTTCCGGGCAATAATGGCGGGACTGAAAATTTTCTTCTGAGCTGTCTGAGTATCTCCAAAGGCTTTGCGAATTGCAGCTATGGCTTATCACAGGTTTATTTTGCGCCTTTTTCACCGCCTGTTGTGACACAGTTTCCAAGAAGATCATGATGAGCAATGACGAATGGATAGCGGGTGGCGTTACTCTCTCGCTCGCCTCCGTCCTGCTGTCCCCGATGTTTCTATATATCGACCTGCCTGAATTCAGTTCCGAAGGCGCCATTGCGCTCCTGATTCTCGTCCCGCTTGAATCACTCGGATATTACCTGTTCCTGTCAGCAATCAGAATGTCCCCCTTGTCCATGACCCTTCCGTTACTGGCGTTCACACCGGCGATCACTATCGTGT
>CAZIVV010000052.1:0-1546 GCA_964542775.1 uncultured Desulfomonile sp. | reverse complement strand
CGCTTGGATTTTTCGCTTATCATCGCAGTCCGGGCTTCTCCAGTTCCTTGTTTGAGCCTATGACATGCTCCTGTAGCCTTTACGCCGACAGCCGTCTGGCCAGTAATCAGGTTTCTGCCAGACTTGTCCCAGAGATGGAAGAAAATCCCTGGTTTTGACTGTGTGGGACTTTTTAACGACGCTTCATCAGCTCTTCACTTGCGTTCAGCTTCATGTCATCTACCTGACCGATAACTCGGCCTTTTCCTTCTGCGCTCAGTACCATGGTTTTTATCCACAGCACCCAGAGGCGGTTTGAAATCTGCACCTGAATGCCGATTCCGAGGGGCCTGCCCTCATCTCATACAAAGCATGACTCAGTTGTATTGGTTCTCATCTCCTTTCTTACTTTTAACTGTGTCTTCTGGACACACTATTCCGCTAAAAGTGTCACCCCTCGCCTCACGTCTGACCCCAAATCGTGAACATTCCGCGCACAGTGCCACCCCTCGCGTTTATTTCTAAATAATGGCCGTTCTTTCACCATCGGGCTCTTACATATTTTGGGAAAAGCGCTAAACTATTAACATCATTTCAGTTTCTTCATTTCATTTGCACAGTTCTGCCAGGGGTCGACGGATCGCCTGGCCCAAAAGCAAATCCAGTGAAAAGGAGAAACTCAAAGCATGTCCAGAAAGCCGAGAAATTTCCATTCAGGCGGCATTTATCACATCACCCATCGAGGACACAACCGGTTGTACATTTTTGAAAACGACCTTGACAAGGCAATTTTTCTTGACAGTCTCAGGAAAATCTTGCGGGAGGCAAATGCTCATCTGCTCTATTATGTCCTGATGGACAACCACTATCACCTGCTGCTGGAAATGAATGCGACACCCATCCATGTGATCATGCAGCGACTCAACACCAGTTATGGCCGTCACTTTGCCCATGCCTACCACACCTCCGGGGCTGTTTTCGGCAACCGGTATGCGGTCGAGGAAATCAGTGAAGCCGATTATTTTGGCAACGTGATCAAATACATGGCTTTGAATCCGGTCCGGGCAGGCATCGTCCAGAACATCGGCGAATACCGGTGGAGCGCTCATCTGGATCTGGTCCAGAAAAAGGACCGTTTGGTCAACAGTCAGCGATTGTTCGAGATCCTGGGCCGGACGCCCGAAAGAGGGCGCACCTTTTATCTCGAGATGATTCAGCACGCACAATCACAACCTGGTCCATTGCTCCGGCAGAAGGACTTCCAAGCCAAAAGGAAACAGCAACGGCTGGAGTCCCAGTTAGTGACTTATCTTGCCAGTCAGGGAGGCACGGTCAGTCCTGAACAAGTCCAGTCGGAGCAAAAAACAGCGGCGATCGTCCAACTGCGACGTGATTTCGCCCGACAAGCTTATAACCAGGGATATACGGTGAACGAGATTGCTGTCGCTTTGAAAGTAAGTTCCCGCAGTGTTCGCAAATGGTGCCAGTCAGATCCGAGGCACGCCGGAGATGACCCAATTATCCCAATGGAGGTGTGATCAATCACAAGGCATGGTCAAGCTGCCAG
>CAZIVV010000051.1:0-2161 GCA_964542775.1 uncultured Desulfomonile sp. | reverse complement strand
ACTTTTCTTTTATTACAACATGCTACAGAAACGATCCCACATAATATAACTTATAAAATCTAGCGCTATATCATATGCTTTTTCCTCATACTCCTGTCTGATATCTGATTTATAGTAGTAGGTGTGCCATGTATCTCCGCCCGCATTCCAGATACCAGTTAATTCTAGCAACATCTCTAGTGCATTATTATATTCTTGCACTAGGAAGTCTATCTCATTCTCTGAAAGGCCATCAAAACAAGTGTTGTCTTTTTCTAGCCAGGATGGAACTGACCCATGAACTCCTGTTGTCAGGCCCCAACTATCTTCATTTTCTTCTGGGCACTCATACTGTTTCCATACTTCTTCTATTTCCTCAGCTACATCAGAAATAAGTGGGTGCTTTTTTGCCAATGCAAATTGTTCTTCCATATCTTCTCCTTTTAATCAATACCCTTAAAAATATTACGGATACTGTTACTCACTTACAAGTTTTCTCTAATACCCTTAGGTTTCTACTAAAATAGTAGTTGAGTCTTTTATTTAGGCCAGTTTTTGATATTGAATATTGATTATCTACAATATCAAGAATGACAGGGAAAGGCTTTCCGGGGAGGGCACGCTCTATTCGGCCAGCTACCTGGATCATTTCATTTCTAGGGGTGGCTATTATCAAGGTGGAAAGTCTTTGAATATCAGTTCCGCGCGACATCATACCATAAGTTGCTAGAATTATTTGGCAATTATCAGCAACTCTTTTATTTTCCTTTTTAGAGTTACTACCCATATAAAATCCAATGTCTTTGGGGGGAATCTTAAACATGGTCACTAGAAAATCGTGTATGTATTTTAGTTGAACAATTCTATCACTCATAATAACTGTAACTCTACCTTCTCTGTATGCCATCGCTCCTTGGTCTGCAATATAATGGTTCCGATGTTGATTGTTAGATATTAGATTAAGATACATTCCTTTCATAGCTACCCTGTCTGGGCATGACTTTAATTGACCTGAAGTGAAATTGTAGTTACAAATAACAACTGTTGGATCTAATGTGTTACTTTTTTCACATTTAATATTAACTTGAGCTATATTTACTTGGAACACATACTCCATGCCGTCCGCTCTTTTCTCGGAGGCAGTCATGCCTATCCTATATTTTGCAGGAAACATAACAGCAGCAGGAGCAAAGGTCTTAGGAGGCACAGAGCTATCACATTCATCAAATAAGATAGTTCCAAATGCATTTATAAAGTCATGATTATTTTTATGTTTTACTATTGTATGGACCAGACCCACTACAATTTTCTTTCCTCTCCATTCTATTTTGCCCGAAGAACATGTTCCTATCTCATTTTCTTTTATGCTTGTTGTCTTGACTATCCTCTCAACCCATTGATTAATAAGATCTTTCTTAGGAACCACTATCATAGCAGTGTGTCCAAGAAGTCTTATCATCTCTATTCCCATTTGAGTTTTACCTGCTCCGGGGGCCGCATTTAGAAATATACCTGTTTTACCTTGATCTACGTGATGTTGGAATTCTACGATTGCTTTTTGTTGGTAATCCCATAGTCTAGTGGTAGTATCAAAACTTAGTGGACGCCCAAATACTGTTCTATCTGTAATATTTCCAAATAGTTTCTCTCTATCTTTAAAAAAGTATCTAGGGAAATAGAAAAATACTCCGTCTTCATGAAACAATTGAACACGTTTATCCGCGTCAAATCTACTGGCAATGATTAGTTGATCTCTAAAGTTGGAAAGGCGGGAGTCACCAAGGTAGCTTTTGCGAACTGCTAAGTAACTCCCGTCTATAGCTTCCGGAATAGAGATGGTTTGACTATTCCGATTCGTAAACCGTCGAAAGGCATCTAGGACATTTCCAAACAATTTCAACAACTCCTTTCTCATATATCAAACGCTGCTTGAGATCTCTCTTGCAGCGTCGGCAAATTGGTTGTTCCGGATTTTCTTGCGGCTTTTCCAAAAAGGAAAGGTTTTCCACTAGTTCATTAGTAGTAGCTAATCCGAACATGGTCCTCCTCAGTCATCATAGTCGTCATCGTCGTATTTATTACGGCAATAGTCCTCCCAAGAGAGGACCATGCCTATAAACATCCATATTATAAATGCTCCTACTATAAATCCCATTATACCCTCCTAGGCATTACCTCTAGG
>CAZIVV010000050.1:0-3615 GCA_964542775.1 uncultured Desulfomonile sp. | reverse complement strand
GGGTCATCCGGAATCAGGCTGGGTAAGTTTCAGCGCATACAAGGAGGGGATCCGCACGGTAGCCGAGATTTGCGGATTGGCCAGAGCCGGGGATCCTGTTTTCGAGGCTGCGTTCAGAGTGGCCGGATCAAAAATGCAAGTCAGGATATGGACTCATGTCCTGGCCTCTTTAGCCGCATACCTGGGCGCCCCTGCCGACATTGAATACGAAGCCCGATGCATCGATCAGGCCATGCAATGGAATCAGGTATCAAACACGAGGTATAACGCTCAGATTATTACACTCCTGAGAGAGCCATTGCGCTGGTTCTCATGATTCGGTGGAATGTTCATGACTGGTTGTAATCATCGTCCAATAGCTAAATACGACGCCGTCGTGGTGGGTTCAGGACCTAACGGACTGGCTGCGGCAATAACAATCGCTTCAGCAGGCAGGTCTGTGCTTGTGATGGAGGCAGGGGAAACGATAGGAGGTGGGATTCGCACGAGGGAACTCACCCTACCCGGCTTCCATCACGACGTATGCGCCGCCATACATCCGCTGGGCCTGGCTTCCCCATTTTTCAGGTCATTGGATCTTGAGTCTTATGGTCTGGAATGGATTCATCCGAATGTTCCACTTGCCCACCCACTGGCCGATGACGAAGCGGTCCTCATGTATAGATCTGTGGAGGATACGGCAAGGGGTCTGGGGGTTGATGCTCAGGCATACGAAAATCTTGTGGGACATCTTGTTCCACGGTGGAAAGAGCTGGCCTATGAACTGCTCAAACCGTTGGGACCGCCACGTCATCCATTGCCGTTGATGAGGTTTGGTCCTCTTGCCGTAAGATCAGCGTTTAGTCTGGCGATGAAATGCTTCAAAGGTGTGAGAGCAAGGGCCATGTTCGCCGGCAATTCGGCCCACTCCATTTTGCCTTTGAACCGGCCTTCCAGCGCCGCCTTCGGTCTTATGATGTCCGTATTGGGACATGGTGTCGGTTGGCCACTTGCAGCAGGAGGTTCACAGTCAATAGCTAAAGCATTGGCGTTGATGCTTACCTCAATGGGTGGTGAAATAAGAGTTTCATCACCGGTCAAGGCAATTAGCGATCTTCCGAGCGCAAAGGTTATCCTTTTTGATGTGACCCCCAAACAGGTATATGAAATTGCTGGAAATGAATTTCCGATGGCCTATCAGAAAAGGCTCATATCCAAAAGACATGGTCCTGGAGTTTTCAAGCTGGACTGGGCGCTCAACGCGCCAATACCCTGGTTAGACGCAAGTTGCGCCCGGGCCGCAACTGTTCACATCGGACCGACCATTGAAGATGTGACATTGTCCGAACATACGGTATGGCAAGGCGCAGTTCCGGAGAAACCTTTTGTGTTGTTGGTTCAACCGACACTGTTCGACCCGGTGAGGGCTCCGGCCGGTAAACACATCGCATGGGCTTACTGTCATGTCCCAAATGGTTGCCGGACGGATATGACAGAAAGAATTGAAAGCCAGGTTGAGAGGTTCGCTCCCGGGTTCAGGGATACAATTATCTGCCGACACACGATGTTTCCAGCCGACATGCAGTCATACAACCCTAATTATATCGGTGGCGACATAGTAGGTGGGATACAGAGCTTCGAGGAGTTGTTCGTGCTTCCGTTAGGACGTCTCAGGGCATATGCCACCCCAAGGAAGGGTTTTTACATATGCTCTTCATCCATGCCCCCCGGCGGAGGGGTGCATGGAATGTGCGGACATCTGGCCGCAAGGCGGGCCATAAAAGATATCTTGACATAGGTTTTCGAAGGATCCTTAATCATCACTTTCTGTATACAATCACAATGTCCTTGGAGTCTTTCATCAAATCGCCGAGTTTCTTAACTTCATTTTTCGCAGTGTGGTAAGGGTATAGCTGTTTGGGCTTGAATGCCTTTGCCGCATCCGCAACCATCTCGGGTGTCATGGTATAAGGCAAATTCATGGGGAGAAATGCCACATCAATATTCTTGAGAGCTTTCATCTCAGGAGTGTTTTCAGTATCTCCAGCGACGTAAACACGTTTATCTCCAAAAGTTATTATGTATCCGTTTCCGGATCCTTTGGGATGAAAAGGCTGTCCATTGTCCCTTTTGTGGACAAGATTGTAGGCTGGAACGGCCTCAACCTGGAAACCCGCTACAGTTGCCATATCCCCGTTTTTCATCACTGTTGCGTTGGGGAGTTTTTCTGCGCATTTCTGGTTTATGATCATCTTGGTTTCGGGCTTGGTTATTTTTGAGATAGCGTCCAGGTCAAGATGATCCTGATGCTCGTGGGTAATAATTATCAGATCGGCTTTTGGTAGCTTTGTATAGTCTGCCTGCTTGGTCCAGGGATCAACGTGAATTATTTTACCGTTATGTGAAAACATTAGTGTGCCGTGCCCTACCACGGTAATATTAAGGTCACCCTGGGAGGTTTTGACCGAACCGGTGTCGGTGGCGTCTTGCGCATGCGCCACTACGCAAGCTGCAACCAATATCGTCAACAAGGCCAGCATCCTCATGTGCATTATCAACTCCTTGATAAAATGGTTAAAATCCTATATCCGTGTTGTGAGTTTGCGCCAAATTCTTTCCGCCAGCCGGGAAATAGCTCGCTCACGTCCAGTTTAAACAAAATTTAACTGTCAACCGCCGGTTTTCTAATAAGCCCCCCTGCCAAATATTACAGCCGGAATAGTTTTTAGCAAGAGCACCAGGTCAAGCCAGAAGGATTGACTCTGAATGTATTGCATGTCGAGATCCATCTGTTTCTCAAAACCTATCTCGCTTCTGCCGCTAACTTGCCAGAAGCAAGTCAAGCCAGGGGTAATCTCGAATCTTCTACGATGTTCTAGAGTATATTTTGACACATCGGTTACAGGATGAGGTCTAGGCCCCACCAGTGACATGTCCCCTTTTAGAACGTTATAGAGTTGGGGGAGTTCATCCAGGCTGTAACGTCGCATGAAGTGACCGACTCGGGTAATCCGTGGATCTCTTTTAATCTTGAAGATGACTCCGCCTGTTTCGTTGAGATCCTCGAGTTCGTCTCGCATGCCTTCGGCGCCCTTAATCATGGACCTGAATTTGTACATCCTGAATGGTACGCCAAGTTTTCCTACCCTTTCCTGAGCGAAAATTGCCGGAGGCCCGTCTTCTATTCTTATGGACAAGTACAAGATGAGAAAAACAGGAGACAACAATGTGAAACCTAGTGTTGAACCGATTACATCGATCAGCCGTTTCAGTCTGAGACTGCCTTTTGTGACACCGATCCAAAGGCTCTTCTTTACCCAGAAGCGAATGTTTTGGCGCAACGACGAAATACGAACACCATCTTTGGCGTATTTTCGGTACAGTAATTCCACCAGTTCAGGGTCACGCTCAAACTTGTTGGATGGACCGGACATTTGTGGTCACCTTGCGTAATCACACATGAAAACAACTCTCGATTCGTTGAGGCTATTTCAATTCATGATAAACTCTTATCGAAAAAATTAGAAGGCTCATCAAAAATAAACTGAATGACACTGCCCAATTAAGAACTTTTGGCATATAATAGTTCAAGCGGTGATGACCGCTCATCCAGATCAGGCCTTCGCGTCAGGACAG
>CAZIVV010000049.1:0-5849 GCA_964542775.1 uncultured Desulfomonile sp. | reverse complement strand
GCCTCGTTAGCGGTAAACATCCCGGAAAAAATACCGGCGAAGATGATTATCGGAAGCATAAGTGACCACACACCTTCTTTGAATATGGTCACGAACTCTCCCATATTTGCGATTGGGGAGTATACAATGTTCTTGTTTTTTCTCAGCAGTAGATAGGTATACAGGCATGTGAGCCCCGTTATGAGTATTCCTGGAACGTATCCAGTCAGAAACAGGCCTTCCAGGGATACGTTGCTGATCATGCAGTAAAGTATCATGGATATACTGGGTGGAATAATTACCCCCAGGTTTCCGGAAGTGGTCATGATGCCAACTGTATAATCCTTGGGATAGCCTTTCTCTATGAGGGCCGGGATCATGAATCCGCCCAAGGCTACGACTGTCGCCACAGTCGACCCGGAAATCGCCCCAAAAAGGGCGCAGGCAATTACGCCGGCCATACCTAGTCCACCAGGGAGCCAGCTCACCAAGGCGTTGGCCATTTTTATCAGCCTGGCGACAATGGTCCCTGTTGTCATTATGTTTCCGCAGAGAATGAAAAACAGAACTACGACGAGCGAGAAGTTGTCCATGCTGCGGAAAAGGGTTTGTGTAAGTAATAGGAGCGGTAAATCTGTAAAAAGAATGAACCCCAAAACGGCTGTGAAGAAAAGGCACATGAATACAGGTATATAGCTCGCCATGCAACCCAAAAGGATCAAAAGGATTATAACGTGGCTCGACTCCATGAAAAAGCTCCTATGTCTGAATTATTCCTCAATCTTCGTAGTCTAAAAAATCGATTGCCCTGACCGGTTAGTGCTGTCACACAGAGCAGCGCTCACCGACCTTCAGTGTAGTCCTGATAAATCACCTGTATGGTTCGAAGGAACAGGGTAGCGCCCATGACCGGAATGATTGCGTAAAGATAAACCAACGGAATCTGCATTATGATGGTCTTCTGGTTCGTCATGACCTGCAATTCGGCCATCTTCCACCCATAATAGAGCATCATTAGGGCGAAGATGATCGTAACCAGATTGCTGAAATAATTCAGGGGCTTTTTCAAACTGGGAACCAGCTGAACCAAGGCGTCTATTTTGATCATAGAGCGATTTTTCACAGCCGCTCCCAGACCAATGAATGTTGTGTAGATTATAACTTCTCTTACCAGCTCCTCGGACCACGCCAGGGTGTAATTGAAACCGTAGCGCAAAATGACGTTAAAAAAGAGAGCCAGCAAAGCGCTCATTGTCGCCAGAAAGAGTGTCCAATCCTCGAAAAAAGTGAGAATTTTGTCTATAACATTCAGAATCTTGCCTAGCATGGGAAATTCCTCGGGGATAAATCTGATGTCGTGTCATTGGCTTTACACACCATTCAACCAGATGTTTCCAGTCTCCTGTGCTTAGGGGTAATGACCCGTTACGGGAGCCATTAGTCAGGTTTGAGAAACATTTTTCCGTCTAGCTGAATTGGTGTGTAGTTAATAAAACCCTAAAGACTGTTGACTTACAACCTTACATTAACGGTTAGAAAAAATGTCACCGATGTTTATCGAGTAATGTCAAAGGATGCTTTGAAAGGTTTTGAAACTGGATAAGGGGAATCTGGTGATTCCCCTTACAATCAAAACCGGGGATCAGGGCTTGTAGCCAATGAATCCATAAACTTCTTCCAGGAAGTTAACGGGTCGGTACTTGTCGCCCTTGTACAACTTGTTGATTTCTTCAGCGTATTTCTTGTGTACGCTGTCTCCAAGTTTGTGGAGCGTGGCCATCTCTTCCTTGGACAGGCTTATGAACTCGATACCGGCCTTTTTAGCCAATTCTATCTGTTCCTTCTCCTGGTCAACGGTTTCCTTGCGGATCTGGACACATACATCCCTAACGACTTCTCTGAATGTCTTCTGCAAGTCAGCCGGAAGTGAATTGAACCATGCCTTGTTGAAGATCCAGATAAAAAGGCCCTGAGCATAATTCACATAAGTAAAATACTTGGCGTCTTCGAATTTCTTGGTGATGTTACAGACTGATGGGGTGTGGTCGAGGCCTGTGATGACTCCCTGTTTTAGAGCCACAGGGACATCTGGCCAAGGCATGGCGACCGGATTGAATCCCCAAGCCTGGTAAAGCAACTGATTGACGGCGGCCTCGGCGGTTCGAAATTTGATTTTTTTGGCGTCTTCAAGATTTCTTACGGGGACAGTAGTAGCCCATCCGTAGTTTCCATAACCGGTGATGTCAAGCCCGATGATGCCTTGGTGATCCATGGCGTTCATGAAGTGGTCGAAGAGCTGCCCACTGGCTACGAATTTGTCCAGTTTTTCAAAAGAATCGATTAAAAATGGGAGATTGATGAGTCCAAATCTGGGGCCAAGATTCGTCGCAGCGACTGAACTGCATCCCATACCCTGAATAGCGCCCATTTGAAGCTGATTAAGTACCTCAACCTCTCCGCCGAGCATTGAGAATGGTTTGAAATCAACATAGATCTGACCGTTGGTTCGTTTCCAGAGTTCGTCACGAATTGCGAACCCTGCGTAAACCCCCTTCAGAACCGGATGAGAGACGTTTGATACGACACACTTGTATTTGGCCCCTGAAGGATCAAAGGCAGGCTTCCACTTGTCCAGAGACGGCGCCTGTGAAAAGGCGGGTCCTACCAGTAAGCCCAAACTGATCAAGCAGACCATGACTAAAAATGCCAATCTTTCTACTTTCACGTCAACCTCCTCGCTGATTTTAACTATGTTGTCAGGTTGCAATCCCCTTTCAGTTGCCAAATTTTAATGATCCCAAATTACAGTGACATTTTGTTTCAGTCAAGTGAAACATGATCAAGTCACGAAACCTGATGAGAATCAGAGTCCTGATTCTCTAGTCTATCATAGAAAAGTATTCGATATAACGGGAATATAGTATCAGCCGTGCCGACAAATACCTTGTCATTTATTGCAAGATCGGCCTTACCCAGGGAGTCATTGTGCCGCTATCCAGATTTGATACCATTTCTGCAGGATTCTACCTCTAATGATCACGTTTTGAGCTGATCCTCAAGGAGACGTTCTAGTGAGTCCATTATTGACGTTGAATGCGGTTCATGAAGCTCTGTAGTCATTTGGCAGTTGTGGCGCGTTATTAATTAACACTGACATGGAGGATCTGTTGACCACATGGTCATCCGGTAAGCTTTTGTCATTTTTTCAGCCGACTGGATAAATAATCATGAGGTGATTTTTTTTGGTTGACTTAAGCTCAGGTGAAGGCCGAATGAGCTTCAAGAGAGACAATAATCCAGGATTTGATGAGACAGGTTTATCGAAGTGGCGACGTCGAAATGGGCTCGCCGGTTTCCACTCTCTTAACCTGTTAACAATTTCTCTTGAAAAATTCTGATTTTAAAATTACGATTCGATGCAAAACATTTCCGGGGAGTGACGCAAATGCGCGAAAAATCATATTTGTCGGGCAAATCAATTCTGGCGGTTGATGATGAAGTGGACATTCTGGAATCCATCGAGGACATACTTGAGGATTGCAAAATGGACCGAGCCAGCGACTACAACAGCGCATTGGAAAAAATCAGGCGCAACAGATACGACATAGTTATCCTGGACATCATGGGAGTCAACGGGTTGAAGTTGTTGGAGGAGACAGTGGCCCGTAACTTCCCTACAGTTATGCTGACGGCCCACGCAGTTAATCCGGAAACACTTCTTACAGCCATAAGAAAAGGGGCCATAGCCTATCTTCCGAAAGAAACTCTTCCCGAGCTCGAGGAGCTGTTGACTCAAATTTTCATGGCGCATGAAAAGGGCGAGCCTCCATGGAAACTCCTTTTTGAAAAACTAGGTGACTTCTTTGACAAACGCTTTGGACCGAACTGGAAAGACAAGGATAAAGCTTTCTGGGCTGACTTTGATATCAACTATCAGATCGGCAAAGGCATGGAAGAAAGGCTTTTGCATGACGAGCGCATAACAGGAAAAGGGATCTGACGGACAGGATCCTGAGTTCGGGTTGCTCCTCCTTGAAACATTCGGGAGCATTACCCGTTTACCATTAAGTCAAATCATCCTTTCGAGGTCAATGATTTTCCCTGACAACGATCTGTCACTAATGGTCGCCTTTGTCGGGTCCAGAGAACAAATCCGTACAAATGTCTTTTCTTTCCCGCAAGAACTGCGTTTGACCAGTTGAAATGAGGAGATACTGACATGAAAGTCGCCTTTTTGACTCCAGCAGATTCCGAGATAGACGAAAAGTCCGGTATTTGGTCCTCTGAAACCCAACTGAATGTTTCACGGGAGTTGATGAATCTCGGTATGGATGTTGTTCGTGTGAGTCTGAATGCAGATGCTGGCGATTTCTCAGGGCTGAACAATGGTCAGATTATTTCCCTGCAAACCTTAAGGTTTTTGACCAGATTCCTGGAGAGATCCTACGATTACGGTCTGGTTTTCAATTTCTGTGGAGTTACTCCCCTGATCCTGTCCGGGGTTACGCAAACTCCGATGATCACGGTGCTTGATGGCGGGATGTATCAGAAGGCGGCCGGCATTTATGATGACTACGTTTTGGACGGAAATTTTATCTGGTGTGCCGTAGATCCCGCTTCTAATCTCCCTCTACCAGGTCCAGCAATAAATTTGGCGGAGATTAGTCGCGATCAGTGGAGTTATCAGATAGCGTCAGATCTGTTCAATGAGGCAAAAGCGCTACTTAAGCGTAAACAGAAAGAAGACCACAGACCCTGGGGATATTATGTCATTCTGTCAGATCTCGATGATCACAAAGTCAAGAGAATCGTTGTCTATCCTCACAAAAGACTGAGTCTGCAAAGCCACAAACAAAGGTCTGAACATTGGCTTGTTGTCAGCGGAAAGGGTGTTGTGACTCTTGATTCGGCTGAAATTGAGTTGGGTCCTGGAGAATCTATCGACATTCCGGTTGGGTCAAGGCACAGAATGAGTAATCACCTTGAAGCTCCTGTTGTGTTCATAGAGGTCCAGACAGGCGAATATTTTGGCGAAGATGATATCGAGCGCTACGAAGACGATTTTGGTCGAGTTTGATCCTCTGAATGATCCCTTGAGCTTATCAAGTCGAGTTTCCAAATGTGTTTGTGAGTGTTAGTGTCCTTCCTTATTTCGCATGGATTCTTGGAACATACCGTGCATTCCGGATCCTCGCACGGGTCCAGATGCACAAATATTTCGGTTTCATCCCCAAAGTGAAGAGAAAAAAAACTCTCCAGTTCCTTGACTTCTGCATGCGCTTTTTCCAGACTTAGATCCCTGGGAAGAATGAGGTGGAAATCTATGAACACCCTCTGGCCAGACCTCCAGGCTCTAAGCTGATGCATGTCTATCCACAAATCTTTGCGATGCTGAGTGAGAACCTCACAAATGTCTTCAAGCAACATCCTGTCGGATTCATGCATGAGTCCGCTGAAAGACCGTTTTACAAGGAATATTCCAGACACTGTTATATTGACACCTACGATACAGGCTATCAATCCGTCAGCGAACCAGTATCCGGTGGCCATCACGATGAGCAATCCCAGAATAACACCACCAGAGGTGAACACATCTGTAATTATGTGCTTACCGTGAGCCAGAACGGCGTCTGATCCAATAGATCTGCCAGTGCGAATCAGGTAGTAACCGAGGACCGCGTTCAGAACGCTTACAAGGAATATAATCGCTATGCCAGCATCCAGCCGGGGCAATTCCTGAGGGTTGAAAATCTTCAAAGCCCCCTGATGAAAGATTGAAATGGCAGCCAGTATTATTAGCGCACCTTCAAATCCAGCGGAAAAGTATTCGATTTTTCCGTGACCGTAAGGGTGAGATGCATCGGGAGGTT
>CAZIVV010000048.1:0-12601 GCA_964542775.1 uncultured Desulfomonile sp. | reverse complement strand
GCGGATTGCAGGACACCTACGATATAAGTCTGGTAAATGGCTTCAATCTTCCAATGAAAATCACCCCTGTATCCGGACAGGAAGTCATTGTTACGACTCTTGCGCCCAACAATACAAACACCGGAGTCTATCCATTCGCCTGCACCCAGTGTGTTTCAATGGCCTCCAACGCTCACTGTAAAGGTCAACCAGGCGCAGGGTCCGATTGTAAATCCGGACCTGTTGAAAGTCACCCGGACTATCCTTGTCAGCTCTCACAGGCAAGCGTCACGAATTACAACCTGACAATATTACCCTGACAGGGATGCAAACCGGTTGGTATCATCTGCCTCCCCATAGCCAATTTTAATACGGAATTGCGGTAATTTAAAAAAACAGCATACCCCAAGAAAAGACTTGACACAAAGTTTACTAATAGTAAACTCATTGTTATGGATCAGGGAATAATCACAAGAAAGCTCAAAGCCCTCAGGAAGAGCCGCAACGTCAGTCTATCGGAACTAGCTGAAAAGGTCGGCTTGACCAAAGGTTATCTTTCGCGTATTGAGAACTCTGAAAACCCTCCTCCCATTTCTACACTAGGAAAAATCGCTTCGGCTTTAGGCACTGATATAACGGATCTATTCCCGAAGGTCCCGGAATCCGTTTCAGGTCAGGAATTAGTTATAAGCCGAAACCACGAAGTTCCCCAAATAAACGGCAGAGGAACCATCTACGGTTACAATTACCAGAATCTTGCAGTTGAAAAAAAAGGCAAGAACATGGAGCCGTTCATAGTCACGGTGAGTTTCGATCATCCGGTAGACATTCAGACTGAATTTGCTCATCAGGGAGAGGAATTCCTGTATGTTCTTGAAGGAACGATGGAATTTTTCTTCAAAGGCGAGACATATATTCTTGAAACTGGTGATTCCGCGTATTTCGATGCAGACATCCCGCACTCTGGCAGGAGCATCGGAGAAAAAAAAGCTAAACTTCTCATAATTATATACTCTTACAAAAGATTATAAAGATCAGACTTAGAAGATAGTTTACTACCTGTAAACCAAGACCTGAGATGGGAACTTTCTCCCGATTTCAGCACTGGAGGAGTGTGTCATGACAGTACTGATCACTGGTGGAGCCGGTTTAATCGGATCTTATCTAGCCCGGAGCTATCTCGCCAGAAACCACAAGGTTGTAATTTTCGACATCAGCCTCAATCCGATTCTCGAAAAGGAGAATCACAAAAACCTCATTCAGGTTAAAGGAGATGTCAGTAACTGGCCAGAAGTCCTTAACGTAATTAAGGATAATTCTGTGGAGACCATATTTCATCTAGCGGCCAGACTGACTGTGGCTTCCGAGTCCAACGCCTGGGCATGCGTGAATGTCAATGCCGGCGGAACTTTCAACGTGCTGGAGGCCTCCCGTCTCTTCAATGTGAAGAAGTTCATTTTCACCAGCTCCATAGGTTCATACGGAGTTACAGCGGACACTGTTGTGACCGAGGAGACCATTCAGAGACCCAGCAACATATATGGTGTGACCAAGGTTTATTCAGAACTTCTGGGTATGTATTACTGCAAAAAGTTTGGTCTTGATTTCAGGGGCTTGCGTTTTCCTCAGATCATGGGCCCAGGAGTCGTTTCAGAGGGTATTGGGCAATACAACCCCCTGTTGATAGAAGCGGCCATTGAGGGAAGGCCTTTTGAAGCCTGGGTTCCGGCAGACACCATAATGCCGATGATCTACATCAAGGATGCGGTGCGCAGCCTGGAGATGCTTGCAGAGGCCCCGGAAGACCGTATGAAGACACGAATATACGGGGTAGGGCAGATCCTGCCTGCTCCAACCGCCATTGAGCTTGTCGATGAAGTGAGGAAACATTACCCGGGGATCGACATATCGTTCAATCCGACGCCAGCGGCCATGAAGATACTTCAGAGCATACCCCGATACATCAAGGGCGATCGGGCGCAATCCGAATGGGGATGGAAGCCCGAGTATTCTCTTGAGCTAATGGTGAGTGATTTCATAGACGAATTCAAGAAACTGTCTGAAACAAAGTGACCTTACCGGTCCTCGGCAAATCATTTCAGGGGTTATCAAAATGGGCGATTACTGGGACGCAAAGTTTGACACTATGCCATGGGCCGAGTCGGAGCCCTACTGGCTCGAAAAAATGAACGACCTCATCGGCTATGTAAAGGGTAATTCGGAATTTTACCGGGAACATCTGAAAAACTTCGACAGGGTAACATCATTTGAGGCTCTGACCGAATTACCTGTAATGACAAAATATGATGTTCGAAAATCGCAAATGGAGTCATCCAGAAGCCAGCCACTCGGAACTATCCAGACAGCCAAAACAAGTGACGTGGTTCAAGTTATATCGACATCCGGGACAACCGGACAACCTGTCTACTATGGAATCACGGCCAGGGATCTCGTGTCATGGCAGGATTCTCTGGCTAACTTTGTATACACCGCTGGAATCCGGAAGGAGGATGTTGTCGCTCACGTAGTAGGAACTCCCATCTTTGCAGGGGGAGAACCCTATTTTGGGGGGCTGAGGAAAGTCGGGGCCATGGTTGTGTGGGCTGGGGGCATGACTACGCTCAGGCTTCTTGAAACCTTGAGAAACCTGCATTGCACGGCCTTGCTGGGAACAACATCATTCGACATTTATCTTCCCGAACATTGTGAAGAATTTCTGGGTTTCCCTGCAAGAGATCTGGGTTTGAAGAAAATCCTCGGAGGAGGAGAATCAGGTTTGTCTGAGGACTCCATCCGTAGCAGGATCAGGAGTCTTTGGGATGCCGAAACTGTTCGTGAGATAATGGGTCTTGCGGACATAATGCCTGGCATGTGGTCAGAATGCGAAAATGAATCCGGAATGCATTTCTGCGCTCGCAAGTATGTGATGGTAGAGCTTCTTGATCCGGACACAGGTAAACACCTTCCATGGGAGACGGGTGTTTGCGGTGAACCGGTTTACACAACAATACTCAGGGAAGCGACTCCGATCATCAGATATGCGTCTCACGACTACATCCGTGTAGAGGGCATGGACTGCTCGTGTGGTCGTACAGCGCCTCGCATCCGGTGCATCGGACGGGTAGACGACATGCTCATCTACAAGGCGATGAATGTGTTTCCATCAGCTATACGCGATGTGATTCTAAAACACTTTGAACCATTTACCACTGGGTATGTTCAGATAGTGAAGGACACAGCCCAACAGGTCCGCTTTGATGATCCCATACCTGTAGATGTTGAAATACATGACACTAGCGTGGATAAGCAAAAGCTTCAAAAAGAGATCGAAAACAAGGTCAGAGATCTTCTGACCATCAGAATCACAGCCACCCTGGTAGAACCTGGCTCGCTCGGGAGGACAGTATACAAGACCCCACTGGTTAGGGTTCGAAACGACTCATAAACAGCAGTAGTGGAATCCGGCATTACCGGTTTAAACCAACACAAGGGCCTAACATTAGACAAGGAGTTTGACATGAGACTGAAAGTTCGTATGCGCCTGTTTGCGATCATGCTTTTCTGTTTTCTTGCTTCGGCTGCTTTTGTCGTTCCATCATGGTCAGCCGAGAAGGTTCTCGTCATAGGGACAACGCTTCCCCTCTCCGGTCCTGCAGCCGGGTGGGGGCTGGGGCTTTCCAGGATGAATGACTTTTTTGCTGAGGATGTCAACGCCAAAGGTGGTCTGAAAATAGGCGAAGATGTTTACAAAATCAAAACGGTAGCCTACGACAACAAGGGTCAGCCCTCGGAGGCCGCCGCCAATGCAACCAAGCTGGTTTCGCAGGACAAAATTCATTATCTGATTGGTGGAGTCATAGCCGCAACAGGAATGGCTGAGCTTCCCGTAACCCAGCCCGCAAAGGTCGTTACAACGAGCCTGTGGTGGGGCAAGGATATTATCGGTCCCGACAAGCCATATTCATTCAGACAGACAGTTTCACAGGATGAAATTGCGCCGGCCATGTATTCCTGGATAGCCAAAAATTACCCAAACGTAAAGAGGGTCGCCCAGATCAACCCAAATGACACCAGCGGATGGGATACCGCCGCTGCAATCAAGGAAGCCGCGAAAAACAACGGGATGGAAATAGTCGCTGAGGAGCTTTTTGAGCGTGGCACAAAAGACATGTATCCATTTCTCACAAGAATACTGGCGTCCAAACCTGACCTCATTGACGTTGCTGTCAGCGCCCCTGGAGACGGTTCAGTAATCGTCAAGCAACTCTATGAACTCGGATATAAAGGTGTAAAGGCGTGGACCTGTGGCACAAATCCGCAACAAATAGTCAAACTGTGCGGCGATGAAGCCGCAGAGGGTCTGCTGTTTGCCTACGGTCAGGATCTGAGCGGCCCCAAAAGCACACCTGAAACCAGGGCATTGGCCAAGAGATATCTTGAAAAATTCAAGGAGCCCTTGTCTCCTCACCATGTGACATCTTACGCCATGCTGGAAATCTTTAGCCAAGCCATGCAAAAAGCAGGCGCAATCGATACTGAAAAGGTTTCCAAAGAAGTGGAGAAAACCCACAAATTTGATACATCCTTTGGTCCTTTGGTGCTTCTTGGAAAGCAGAAATACGGTATTGACCGACAGTTCGTTCACCAGATGATGCTGTCTCAGGCCAAGTCAGGTAAAGTTGTGGAGATTGAATGGCTTCTGTTGCCGGGCCTTGGATTGCCGGAATACTAGTCTACCCGAGATAGCGCTCGTCGGGCATGTGCATTTAGCGAATCGAGATACCGGTCGTTCCGAAAATAACCGGGAATATTTCATGAAATAACGCGAGGATACTCATGGAATGGTCTCTTCTGGCTCAAGGCGGTCTTAATGGATTCATGTTAGGGATAAACTACGCCCTGATTGCCCTGGGACTCACGTTGATTTTCGGAATCCTTGGGATCGTGAACTTTACTCATGGCGAGATGTACATGCTCGGCGGTTACGTCGCCTACTACCTTTTTGGTCACTTTGGGCTGAATTTTTTTGCGACTCTTGCGATGTCGGCCATAATTGTAGGTCTGGTAGGCATTCTGCTTGAAAAATTCATTTTCAGGCCACTGACAACCAGGCCCAAACTGGAGCTGACATCCATGATTGCGGCTGTAGGACTGGCCTGGGTCTTTCAGATGCTTGCAGTAATAGCTTTTGGAGACCTGGACAAGAACGTTCCGTCAGCCTTCAAGGGGATTATCAGGGCTGCAGGTGTAGTAATTACCGTAGAAAGGCTCTGCACGATCCTGATCGGGATGGCCCTGATCGCTCTGCTCAATATTTTTCTTCTCAAGACAAAGACCGGCATGACAATACGGGCTGTGGCCCAGGACAAGGAAGCTGCAGCCTTGCAGGGTGTTAGCGTAGATCGCATCACTGCGTTGACCTTTGGGATAGGGTGCGGACTGGCGGCAATATCGGGGGCTCTGGTAGCCCCTGTATTTGGAGTTAGCCCGACCATGGGCGGAGAAGTAATCCTTAAAGCTTTTCTGGTAGTGATCCTGGGAGGAATGGGCAGCGTTCCCGGAGCCATGCTCGGTGGATTAACGCTCGGTTTCATAGAAGGTTTTGGATGTCTTTTCTTCAGTGTGCCAACAGTGATGGCGCTGACATTCAGCATCATCATACTGATCCTGATCCTAAAACCAAAAGGACTACTTGGCCATGCATGAGAAATCAAGAACAAGAACTGTCATCATTGCCGCTATCCTCGCCTGCCTGGCCATGACGCCACTTGTTACAAGTGAGCCTTACGTGTTCCACATACTCTGCCTTATTGGAATAAACATCATTTTTGCGGCCAGCCTGAACGCTATTCTAAACATCGGAGAACTGAACCTGGCTCAGGCGGCGTTCATGGGAATAGGAGCTTACTCCTCCACCATCATTGTTACAAAATGTGGATTGTCTTTCTGGTTCGCTCTGCCTTTGGCCTCTTTGATCACAGCTGCGGTTTCGTTGCTGATAGGAATTCTGACTCTCCGCTTCAAGGGCGCTTATTTTCTGCTGTTCACCTTCCTTTTTGCCGAGCTTGTCAGAATATTGTTGAGCAATTTTGGAATAGGCCTTTTTGGTGGCATTCCGGGGCTCACCAACATTCCTAAACCACGCATTGAAATACCAGGAATCTGGCTGATAACCTTTGATTCAAAAATTGAGTTTTACTATCTGATTCTGATCATAACACTGGCTGTTATAACGATTCTGAGTCGCATAGACAGATCCAGGACCGGCATGATCTTCAGCGCCATCAGCCAGTCTGAAAGTCTTACGGAATCTATCGGCGTGAATACCACCAGATTCCGGATAATGGGTGTCGCGATTGGCTGCTTCTTTGCCGGAACGGCCGGGAGTCTCTATGCTCATTTTGTCGGTATTATTACCCCGACGGATTTTGCCGTACACAGCGTTCTGGCTCCAATAGCCTTCGTTGTTGTTGGAGGAATGGGGACGGTTCTGGGTCCGGTGATCGGAACTTCTTTCCTTATGGTCCTTTCACATTTTTTCCTACGTGAACTTGGTTTTTACGAACTGCTTGTTTACGGGATCATAATTGTCGGGATAATCCGTTTTATGCCTGAGGGATTGATAAGTATCCCTCGAATCATATCTTCGCGGTTCGTCGGTGAAGGGCATTCCGGCAACGGAGCGGAAAAAAATGAAGCTGTTACGAGTTGAAAATCTGACAAAAAAATTTGGTGGAATTGTAGCCGTAAATGGGCTTGACTTTTACCTGGAACAAGGAGAGATCCTAGGACTGATAGGGCCTAACGGAGCTGGCAAGACCACTGTTTTTAACATGATCACAGGGGCTTTTCCTCCTACCGAAGGAGAAATCTACTTCGCAGACAAGCGAATCACCAGATTGAAAACCAACAGCATAGCGAGGCTAGGCGCAGTCAGGACTTTTCAACTGACGAATGTTTTTCCGGAGATGACTGTTCTGCAGAATGTCATACTTGGGACACATCATAACTCCGGAGTGGGGTTTTTCCAGTTCCTATACTCGAACTCCAGGATCAGAAAGAGCGAAACAGAGGCTACATACAAAGCCACTCAAATCATCGAATTCATGAGTCTCGGTGAACAAGCGGGCATTCTGGCCAAAAATCTGCCTCACGGCGAACAGAGGCGACTGGAGATGTCTATTGCGCTGGCTGCATCGCCCAGGTTGCTACTTCTTGACGAACCTTTGCAGGGGATGAATCAGGATGAGGTTAGGGACATGCTTACCCGTATAGAAAAGATTCGGTCTTCTGGCGTCAGCATTCTTCTGGTGGAACACAACATGAAAGCAGTTACTAGCATTTGCGACCGGGTGGTTGTCCTCGATTTTGGCAGAAAACTTGATGAAGGCATTCCTGAAACTGTAATGAACAATACCGAAGTCATAGAGGCCTATCTGGGTGTAGAAGCATGATTCTCGATGTCAAAAATGTCTATGTAAACTATGGAAAGGTTGCGGCTGTCCGTGATGTCTCTTTTAGCGTCGAACAAGGCTCAGTAGTTGCGCTGATTGGGGCCAACGGAGCGGGCAAGAGCACCATGCTCAAAGCAATCTCCGGTCTTGAGCCGTGTGTCAGTGGCCAGATAAAGTTTCTCGGCAAGCTTGTACATAATCTGTCACCCCAGGAAATTGTGAGGCTCGGGATTAGTCATGTTCCGGAGGGCAGACGCCTGTTCCCTGAAATGACAGTGGCTGAAAATCTGTTCATGGGATCATACTTGCGCAAATGGGACCAACAGGCCGAAAAAGACCTTGAAGTCGTCCATGAATATTTTCCTGTGCTGAAAAAAAGATCCAGGCAGAGAGCGGGGAGCCTCAGTGGTGGAGAACAGCAAATGGTCGCCATCGGCAGGGCATTAATGTCATCTCCGAAGCTTTTGTTACTCGACGAACCCTCCACGGGCCTTTCTCCGCTTATGAGCAAGACAATAGCCAGGATAATCAGGGTAATCAATGAAAACGGAGTCAGCATACTGCTGGTGGAACAGAACGCGAATCTCGCGTTGACCATAGCTAATAGGGGTTACGTGTTGGAAACAGGCATGGTGGCCCTGTCTGGCAACGCATTGGATCTGCTGAAAAATGAAGCGGTGAGGAGCGCATATCTAGGTGTCTAGAATTGTTTAGCGAGCGGGGACGGGGCGGTTTTCCACCGGTTTACTTTTCCTTGGACAGACGCAGTCTCCGGATAACATTTCAGGAAGAAAAGCGTTTTCTCTATTAGTGTGTTGTATTTCTGGATTATTAATAGTATTGGTAAGAAACTAATATCCTATTAAAAACATGTGACTTTTTTGTTATGAAAGTTTTAGTTGAATATCCGGATTGTCAGGAGTATTTTCTAGCTGAACTTGAGCGCCCGTGATGTGGCGGACCTGGTAAGTTGTTAATGATCAATTTTCCATTTTCATGGGCCTGAAAGGCAAACCCTAAAATTGAATGGCTGTAATTTTTCTCGCTTTTTTGATTGCTACGGGAGGCCGACCTGTCGTTGGACAACGAAGACGGGTCAACAGGTGTTGATGGCATCATCCTGAAATCTGGGCTGCCCTCTGAAACAAGCCTTCCTTTAAAAGTTTTGTTAACTTTTGGTGTAGCTGCAGGTCTTTATCTTTCCAGTCTGTATTCTTACAACCTTTTCCATACCATGGTTGAAATATTCAGTATATTCGTGGGGGTCAGCATATTTGTGATTGTCTGGAATACCCGCGGGCTGATGCAGAACGGCTATCTGTTATTTCTGGGGATAGGCTTTTTTTTTGCGGCAATCATAGATCTGGTTCACACTTTGGCCTACAAGGGGATGGGAATATTCGCCGGTTACGATGCAAATCTTCCAACGCAACTCTGGATAGCCGCCAGATACATGCAAAGCCTGTCCTTTCTGGTCGCTCCTCTTTTTTTCACGCACAGACCACGACTGTCGATTGTTATTATTGTCTACGCTGCAATCTCAGTTATCATTTTTCTGTCAATTTTTGTTCTGGATATATTCCCGGTCTGCTACGTTGAAGGTGAAGGTCTTACTTATTTCAAGATCACCAGTGAATACGTGATCTGCCTTATCCTGCTTGTTTCGGCAGTTATCCTCAAAAGATACAGGAATGAGTTCGAGCCTGAGGTCCACAGGCTGTTGCTGATGTCCATCGGTGTGACAATCGCTTCGGAAATGTTTTTTACATTCTATTTCGATGTCTACGATTTCTGCAACATGGCCGGTCATTTCCTCAAAGTTGTGGCCTTCTACCTGGTTTACAAGGCAGTTCTGGAAACAGGTCTTAGACAACCATACTCGCTGACATTCAGGGAACTGGACAGAGAGAGAAATCAGCTCCACAGAGAAATCCGACTGCGTGAAAAGTTACAGGAAGATGTTGAGGTCAATGCCGAGAAATATCGTGTAATCGCGGATTACACTTACGATTGGGAAAACTGGGTGGATCCCTCAGGCAAACTGGTTTATGTCTCGCCCTCCTGTGAACGCATCACCGGGTACACGGTCTCCGACTTCATGTCAAACCCCGATCTTCAAACAGATCTGATTCATCCTGATGATCGCCAAACTGTCCAGAGTTTCTTTGATGCCCATAGCAGTACGGAAAATGCCCAGCAGACATATGATATCGATTATAGAATAGTTCGTAAAGACTCGGAAGTTACATGGATCAACCACATATGTGTGCCGGTTTTCAGCGATAAAGGCGTCTACCTTGGCAGAAGGGCTTCCAACAGGGATATTACGGACCGCAAACGTTCACAGGAAGAGTTGCTCAGGAGCCATCAGAATTTCAGGCTACTTGTTGAGAACTCCCTCATCCCCATGATGATTGTTGATCGTGACACCGGTGAAATCGAATATATCAACCCCAGGTTTGTCGAGACGTATGGATACACCAGGGAAGAGATTTATGATGTGAACAACTGGCTCCTCCTGGCTTATCCGGACGAAGAATATCGCACCCAGGTATGCAACGAGTGGATGGGAAGGTTGAAGGTTGCTCTGGGAGAGAGGACTGCTGTCCAACCCTTGGAGGCTGTCGTTACCTGTAAGGACGGGTCTCAGAAAACTGCAGAGTGGGGTATGTTACCCATAGATGAAAAGGGCATTGTTCATGCAATCGATCTGACTGAACGAAAAAGGCTGGAGATCGAAAAACAGGAACTCCAGGCTCAGGTTTTCGAGGCTCGAAAGTTAAAAGCGATAGGGACCATGGTGGGAGGGCTGGCGCATGATTTCAATAACATGCTGCAAATTATTGCTGGATACAGCCAAATCCTGATGGACGAAGCTCGTCCGGGAACCCTGGATTCCCACGGCCTCAAACACATATTCGATGTCTCCATGGAGGCAGCTGAACTGATCAGAAAACTTCTGGCTCTCGGCCAGGAATCTCTGGTGGTCCCGGAGAAACTGGATTTGAATGATGAACTCAGGGGGATGCAGGCCTATTTTGCTAAATCATTTCCAGAATCGGTCAGAATAGAAATGAATTTTTGTGATGAACCAGCTATGATCTACGCCGACCGGCAGCAGATACACATCGCAGTGCAAAATCTTGTCAGCAACTCCGCCGAGGCCATGCCTCTGGGAGGGAATATCACGATTTCAACCGCTAAAACCATTTTGGACAGCCAGGATACAGGAGCCCAGCCTGAAACGAAGCCGGGAGAATATGTCTTGCTGACGGTCAGGGACACGGGCAAAGGTATAGAATCTGACATTCTCCCGCAAATATTTGATCCATTCTTCACAACAAAGCCCAGAAGCACGCAAAGGGGAACGGGCCTGGGTTTGTCCGTTGTCAGGGGAATTGTTCAACAGATGGGTGGATTCATTTCCTGTTCCAGTGAACCGGGTAAGGGCGCTGAGTTCAATCTCTATTTCCCTTCGATTGGGGATTCAGAGGTTGTAAAGACAGACGCAGGAGCCGTAGCGACAAAAATTCAATAGTTGAAAATACCTTTGAGCCGCCTGTCTCAACCCCATGATATTTTGGTGGACTACTGAACAATTCTGAACACGGTCTGGGAAAATCTGGTCATTTGTTGTATACTTGGGCAGATGAAAAAAATATGTCACGTGTGCGGAGACAGGGGCTATGGCCGTAGAACTCAGTAATCTGCGAGAGTCCAACGAGTTTTTGAATCTGTTGATGGATAGCATTCCATCAGCTGTGTTCCTTGTTGACAGGGATGTCCGTGTACAACAGTTCAATCAGGGGTTCAGGAAGCTGTTCTCCAAGGATGAAGCCGATCTTGTAAACCAGTATTGCGGTAACGCAATAGGATGCGCCTTCACTGTGGACGAAAACCAGATTTGTGGTAAGACGAGCAACTGCAACAACTGTGTGTTGCGCAGTTCAATAATTGGTTCATTGGTAGAGAAGGCCCCGAGTTTCAAGGTTAAGCTCGACCGGGACTTTTATATAGGTGGTAAAAGACTTAACAAGCATTTCCTTTTCTCATCCATGTATTTGACCTACCATGACGACGAGATGATCATGATCGTCGTTGATGACATGACAGAACTGGAAACACAGCGTCTTAACCTGTTGGAGAAACAGGAGCGGCTGGACGAGGATCTGAAATCAGCAGCGGAAATTCAGAAGAGTCTGCTGCCGGCGACATTTCCGAGGCTTCACAAATGTTCCTTTGCGTCACGTTTCATTCCTAGTGATCAGGTGGGCGGGGATATCTTCAACGTCTTCGAGCTGGATGAACACCGTCTGATTATTTATATAATTGACGTGAGTGGTCATGGCGTTCCAGCGGCTATGGTAACCGTGTCAGTATCGCAGATGCTGTCACCCACGACAGGATATTTCTGTAATCGTGGCGCTGAAAGCCTACCTGCGTGCGAGACCGAACTTGCCAGCCCTCAAAAGGTCCTGGATGCTCTGGACGCAAGTTATCCAATCGAGCGCTTCGACAAGTTCTTCACCATGAGTTACGTCGTGCTTAATCATGACGACTCAAAACTGTCTTCATGCAATGCGGGACACCCTGCACCAATCATCGTTCGCTCCGACGGAAGCCTGGAATTTCTCGAAAAGGGCGGAAGCATAGTTGGTCTGGGAGGCGTGATACCTTTTGAGGAGGAATCGACGACTCTGAGGGAAGGAGACAAAATCGTATTTTACACCGATGGGGTCACGGAATACTCGAATTCTGCGGGAGAACTCTTCGGGGAAAACAGATTAAACTCATTACTTGCCGGCATGGCTTCCAGAAATGCTGAGGAATCCGCCGAGGCTATTGTCAACTCGGTGATGGAATTCGGGAACAATCTTCCGCCGGCTGATGACATCACGCTTGTTGTTGTTGATTTCTCCAAGAGGGGAAAGTCGTGAGTCAACAGGTTCGGATGCCATCTACAAACTCAAACTGGCTAAGGATATGGGAATAGGGCTTGTGCAATCCTCGCTCTGTTTGCCCCCTCTTGGAAATGCAACCTCCCGTGCCTTTGTTTGACGCTCTGTTTGATAATGTCCTTGTGAAATTCTATAATGTTTGATTAAAGCATTGGCATGGTCGGTCAGTCTTGCTGACACTTCGATACATACCTTTTTGGCCCGGACTTG